>JAEZJH010000032.1 GCA_023436385.1 Pseudomonadota bacterium | reverse complement strand
GTCGGGGACCGTGGCGTCGCGCCTCTCCGACCGGCCGCGTGGCCGGGCCCTCCTCGCCGGATCGCTCCTCTGCGCCCTCGTCGCCTGTGACCGCGGCGCTCCGGAGCCGTCGGGCACCCGGCTCGAGCCCCTCCCGCCGCCGCCGCGGATCGAGGTACGCCCGGAGGCGGTGCCCGGCGACGACGGCAAGCTGGCGGTGGTGATCGCTCGGCCCACCGGGCCGACGAAGGGCGCGGTCCGGCCCACGGTCACCTTCTCGAAGCCGGTGGTGGCCCTGGAGGCGGCCGAGGCCGGGGCGCCGCCACTCCCCGCGACGATCGAGCCGCCGGTGCCCGGGGCCTGGCGCTGGATCGGCTCCGCCAGCGCGGAGTTCGTCCCGGAGGGCAGCCTGCCGTACGGCACCGCCTTCCGGATCACCGTGCCGGCGGGGATCGTGGCCGTGGACGGCTCGCGGCTCGAGGCGCCCTATCACTGGGAATTCGAGACACCGCGTCCGCACCTCCAGCACGTCGAGCCGGCGCCGGGCTACGCGTGGCTAGCGCCGTCGCCGCGGCTGACCTTGCTCTTCGATCAGCCGGTGCGGGAGCTTCCCTCGGGGGCGCGCTTCGTCCTCGATGACGGGCGGGAGGTGGCGATCCGCGTGGTGGAGGAGGTGGCCCTCGTGGACCTCGCCCGGCGGGAGGAGCCGGCCCGGCGGTATCCGCGGGCCGAGGCGGAGGCGGACGGCTTCCGGAACCGTCAGACTCGCTACACGATCGAGCCGGTGGCGCCGCTGCCCCTCGACACCGCGCTGACCCTGCTCCTCGACGCCGGGCTTGCTTCGGCGGAGGGGCCGCTCACCCTCGGGGAGACGCAGACGCTCGGCTACCGCACCGCCGGCCCGATGCGGATCGAGGGCGCCCGCACCTGCGAGGCGTGGATGGCGGAGGCGGAGTGCCCCTACGGCCCGCTGGTGCTCCTCACCTCGAATCCCGTCGCCGTCGCCTCGCTCAAGGGCCGGGTCCGGATCGAGCCGCCGGTGGAGATCGACTGGGAGGAGGCGGAGGCCGTCGAGGCGCCGGAGCACGGCGGGCCGAGACATCCCAACGTGCGGCTGCCCGGACGCTACCGGCCCGGGACGGCGTACCGGATCGCGGTCGCCGCCGGGGTCGCCGATTCCCTCGGGCAGACCGCTCCGGCCTTCGAGGCCACCGTCCGCACCGCCGATCTGCCGCCGGATCTCCGGGTGGGATCGGACCTGGCGCTCCTCGAGGCGCAGGGCGACGGCGCGCTGCCCCTCGAGTCGGTGAACGTGCGGAAGGCCGAGGCGAAAATCTGGTCGCTCACCCCCGGCGCGGCGGCGAAGCTCCTCGCCGAGCGCTGGTGCAAGGACGGCCCCTGCCGGCCGGAGGGGGCGCCGTTCTTGGCCAGCGTCGACCTCTCCGGCGAACGCAACGTCCCGCGCACCACGCCGCTCCCGCTCCGGGAGGCCCTGGGGAAGCGCACCGGCCTCTTCCACGTCGAGGTGGGCTCGCGGGAGCTTTCGTGCCAGTGGGGTCGCGATCGGGACACGATCACCGGGCAGGTTACCGACCTCGCGGTCCACGCGAAGCTGGGCTCGACCTCCGGCGTGGCCTGGGTCACCTCCCTGGCCACGGGGACGCCGGTGGCCGGGGCAGAGGTCTCGGTTTATGACCGGCTGGGCGCCCGCCGCTGGGAGGGTCGCACCGACGGCGATGGCCTGGCGCGGATCCCCGGTCTCTCCACGCTGCTCGGCGACCATCCCCACGGCTGGGGTCCGCCCTTCGCGCTGGTGGCGGCGGAGAAGGGGGGCGACGTCGGCATCACCCTCTCCAGCTGGCAGGGCGATCTCTCCGCCGGCGCCTTCGGCCTCCCCACCGAGTGGGACGGGAAGGCGCCGGTCTCGCTGGGGACGGTGTTTGCGGAGCGCGGGATCTACCGGCCGGGCGACGAGGTGTACCTGAAGGGCCTCCTCCGCGTGCGGCGCCTGGGCGAGCTCTCCGCGCCGCCCCCGGGGACGCTGGCGGCGGTGGAGGTGCAGAGCGCCACCGGGACCACCGTGTACAAGGCCGAGGTGCCGTTCACCGCCTTCGGCACCTTCTCGACCCGCTTCCCGGTGCCCGCGGACGCGCCGCTGGGCGAGTACTGGATCGCCGTCCGGACGAAGGTGGAGGGCGGGGATCTGCACCTGGGCGGAGGCTTCCGGGTCGAGGAGTACCGGGCGCCGCAGTTCCGGGTCGACGTCTCCGCCCCGTCCGACGCGGCCTTCGCCGGCGAGCCGCTCTCCGCCACGGTGCTCGCCCGGTACCTCCACGGCGGCGCCATGGCCGACGCCGCGGTGCGCTGGACGGTGACCCGGGAGCCGCTCTTCTTCGAGCCGCCCGGACAGGCGGGCTTCGCCTTCGGCCCGCAGACCTGGTTCTGGGACGACGAGCCCCCGCGGCCCGGGCTGGAGGTGTTCGCCGGGGGGGAGGCCCGCACCGATGCCAAGGGCGGGGCGACGATCGCGCCGGGACGGGCGGAGGCCACCGGCGATCGGACCTTCGTCTACACCGTCGAGGCGGAGGTGGCCGACGTCAACCGGCAGCGGGTCGCGAACCGGACCCGGGTGACGGTGCATCCGGCGTCGTTCTACGCCGGGGTCCGCGTCGGCGGCGACGGCTTCGCCGCCGCCGGGAAGCCGGTGCGGATCGAGGTGGTGGCGGTGACACCGGCCGGCCTGCGCCAGGCCGGCCAGGCGGTGCAGCTCGAGGTCCGGCGGCGTGACTGGCGCTCGATCCGGAAGCAGAGCGGCGGTGAGTGGCACACGGTGAGCGAGGCGGTGGAGACCCGGGTCGGCGGCTGCGAGCTGCGCACCGCGACCGAGGCGGTGGCCTGCACCGTGACGCCCGCGGAGCCGGGGCTCTACGTGGTCGAGGCGACCGGCGCCGACGCCGCCGGCCGCAAGGCGGTGACCCGGACCTCGTTCTACGTGGTGGGCGGGGGCTGGGTCTCCTGGCAGCGGACCGACACCGACCGGCTGGACCTGGTCCCGGATCGCCGGCGCTACGACGTCGGGGAGACGGCCCGGGTGCTGGTGAAGAGCCCCTATCCCGAGGCGGAGGCGCTGGTCACGGTGGAGCGGGAGGGGGTGCGGTCGGCGCGGCGGACCAAGCTCACCGGCGCCGCCGCCACCGTGGAGGTGCCGATCGAGGAGTGGATGATCCCCAACGCCTTCGTCTCCGTGGTGCTGGTACGGGGACGGGTGGCGACGGACCAGGGGCTCGAAGGCGGCGGCGATCCGGGACGGCCGGCGGTGCGGGTCGGCTACGCCGAGCTGGCGGTGGAAAAGCGAGCCAAGCGCCTGGCGGTGGCGGTGACCCCGGACGCCGGGGAGAAGCGGCCCCGGGAGAAGCTGGCGATCGACGTGCGGGTGACCGACGCGGCGGGGAAGGGACGCCGGGCGGAGGTGACGCTCTGGGCGGTGGACGAGGGCGTGCTCCGGCTCACCGGCTACGAGGTGCCCGATCCGGTGGAGCTGATCCATCCGCAGCGCGGGCTCTCCGTGCGGATCGGCGAGCCGCTCCTCTGGCTGGTGGAGCGGCAGCGCTACGGCGACAAGGGCCGGAGCCCCGGCGGCTCGGGCGGCAGCGACGCGGCGGGCGCGGGCTTCCGCTCGAAGTTCCGCACCACGATCCTGTTCGCGCCGGAGCTCTTGACGGATGCGCAGGGCCGCGCCCGGGTGGAGGTGGAGCTTCCGGACAACCTCACCACCTACCGGATCCTCGCGGTGGCGGTGACCCAAGGCGAGGAGGTGGGCACCGGCGGCGGACAGGTCACGGTGACCAAGCCGCTCCTGGCGCAGCCGGCGCTGCCCCGGGCGGCCCGGGTCGGCGATTCGTTCGAGGCCGGGGTGGTGGTGCACGCCCGCGGGCTCTCGGGCGAGGGGACGGTGACGGTGGCGGCCGAGGGGCTCGCGGTGGAAGGCCCCGCCGAGCACCGGGTGCCGCTCGCCGAGGGACCGCAGGAGGTTCGCTTCCGCTTCCGCGCCGAGCGCGAGGGGACGGCGCGGCTCCGGTTCGCGGTGACCGGCGCCGGGGAACGCGACGGCGTCGAGGCCACCTTCCCGGTGAAGCTGCCGGTGGCGCTGGAGGCGGTGGCGACCTACGGCGACACCCGTGATCGGCGGGTGGAGGCGGTGGTGCCGCCCGGCGGCGCGCGGCCGGGCGTGGGCGGCCTCGAGCTGACCCTCGCCTCGACCGCGCTGGTGGGGATGGACGGCGGGATGCGGCAGCTGGTCGAGTATCCCTACGGATGTCTCGAGCAGCTCTCCTCGCGGCTGGTGCCGTTCGTGGCGCTCCGGGAGCTGTCCGGTGCCTTCGGCGTCCCCTGGGAGGCGCCGGAGGGCCGGGAGCTGGTGCGGGCACTGGTGGGCGAGGAGGCGCTGGCGCGGTTCGACGGCGGCGATCCGGACCGGGTGGTGGAGAAGACGGTCGCGGAGATCCAGGCGCTCCAGGGCCACGACGGCGGATTCCGCTACTGGTCGAGCGACAGCTGTGTGTCGCCGTACGGCTCGGCGTACGCGGTCCTCGCCTTGGGCCGAGCCCGGGAAGTCGGCTACCGGGTCGATGCCGGGGTCCTCGCCCGTGGCCAGGCCTACCTCGCCGACACCGTCGCCGCCGGTCGGGCCTCCCGCTGCCGGTGGGGCGATCCGGTGCCCGACGACGCCACCCGGGTCTTCGCCCTCTGGGCCCTGGCCCGGACCGGCGCGCCCAAGCCGTCGTACTACGGCGAGCTGGCCGCCCGCCGGGAAAAGCTGCCGCTCTTTGCCCGGGCGCTCCTCGCCGACGCGATGTTCGTCGGCGGCGGCGATCGGGCGGAGGCCCGGAAGCTCCTCGACGAGCTGATGAACCAGGCCCGGGAGAGCGCCGGGGAGGTGCACTTCGAGGAGCTCGATCCGCGGACCTACGCGGCAGTCTGGTCTTCCGACGCCCGGACCACGGCGATCGTGCTGCTGGCGCTGACCGATGTGGCGCCGACGCATCCGTACGTGGCCAAGATCGCCCGGTGGCTGGGGAGCGCCCGGCGGCCCGACGGCGAATTTGCAACCACCCAGGAGGCGGCCTTCGGCCTGATGGCGATGACGGAGGTGGTGCGGACCAAGGAGCGGGAGGTGCCGGATTTCACCGCCCGGGTGTCCCTGGGAGACCAGGTGCTGGCCGACCGGAAGTTCGCCGGCCGATCGCTCCGGGCGGAGCGGGTGACGGTGCCGATCGAGGCCCTGGGTTCGGGACGCCGCGAGCTCGCCTTCTCCAAGGACGGCGAGGGGGTGCTCTACTAC
>JAEZJH010000029.1 GCA_023436385.1 Pseudomonadota bacterium | reverse complement strand
CGCGGGACCAGGGTGTTGCCCTTGAGCGTCACGTCCATGCAGAGGAGGTGGGCGTTCCCGGTGCCCTTGTTGGGGTCGTCGCACTGTTGTGTCGGCTCGTTGTGATGCGGCGCCGTCCAGACGGTGTAGAGCAGGAGATCGTCGTAGGGGCGGGTGTTGTCTCCGGTCCGGGCCCGGCGGGTGAAGATCGGGGCGCCGAGCAACCGGGCCTTTCGGGAGCCGTCGTTGAACCCGAAGTCGAGCGTGCAGAACGTCTTGTTGGTCGGGCAGGAAGCGGAGTCGCTCTCCTCGAAGAGCGCGGAGAGGACGCCCCAGGCCTTCCCGTTGTTGGCCTGCTCGTCGGGGCCGCTGCCGGAGTCGATCCCCGAGCCGGCGACCAGCACGATCGGGTAAGGGCCGGAGGTGGACCGGTAGGCGAAGGCGGTGGGGTGGCCCGCGATCACCGCCTGTCCGCCGAGGTCGAGGCCCCCGAGGTCACACATCGCGAAGTCGGAGCTTCCGGAGAGGTCCATCCGGTTCATGCCCTGGTACGAGGCCACGTAGGCGGCGTCGACCAGCCCGTCGTTGTCGTAGTCGAGCACGGTGCCGTCGGCGACGATCGGGTTGGGCGCCGTCTCGGTATCCCTCTTCTCTGCCAGCAGCTCGCCGGTCGCCGTATCCAACACGTAGGCGTACCCCACATCCGTCTTTGTTCCGTGGCCCTGGTGCGAATAGGGACCCCGGAAGGGGAAGTTGAGCGCCCGGTACGCCGGCCGCTCGACCTCGTCCCGATCGGAGTAGGGGATCATCGAGCTGTTCATGCCGTTGCCGAAGATCGCCAGCCAGACCGGCTGGTGATCCCGCGCCACCAGCGAGACCGATGGCAGGGACCAGGTTCGACCCAGGCCGTTCTGGTTGGTGCCATCCCCGAAGTGCGTGAACTCCCAGAGCGGCTTCGGGGCGAGGGGCTCGGTGACGTCGAGGGCGACGAACCAGGAGCCGCCCCAGCCCTGGCCGCAGAGCAGCACCGTGCGCCAGCCGCAATATTCATCCTTCTCCTGATCGTCCTCGGTGCAGGTGGTGAAACTTGTATCCACCTGGACGTCGGTGAACCGGCAGGAGAGATCCTGGGAGAAGAAGCGCTGATTCCCGTTCTCGGCGGCGACCAGGGTTCGGGCCAGCATGTTGATCGGCAGGTAGGCCCAGGCCTCGTCGCCGGGCTGCCATTTCGGCGCCGGAGTCGCCTTCTTCAGCCCCTCGAAGTCGTGCGTGGCATGGAAGGCGTGGATCATCCCGTCGTTCGCGCCCACGTAGATCATGTGGGGCCGCCGGGCGAGCTTGCTCCGAAACTCGGGGTATCCACGGTCCTTGTATTCGAAGCCAGGCGGTTCCACGACCGCGGCGGAGGCGTGGTAGATGTCCCCGAGCGGCCACTCCCGGCGGCTGGTCACGCCGTGGAGCCACTCGACCATCGTCTGGAACTGCTCGTCCGTCGGCGTGGCCAGCGTCGGCTGGTAATTGAGGTTATCGGAGGTCGGAAGGCAGATGTCCGCGGTGGAGTCCTCCGGGCAGTCGCACTGCCGCACCGTGACCTTTTCTTTGCCCTTGCCGACCTCGACGTTGCGGCAGGCGGGCATGGCGTCCGCGATCGGTCGCGAGCCGGTGGTTCGGCCGGGAAGAGCCAGGTAGTCGCTCCAAACGGTGGCCACTTGGGCGGCACCGTCGGTGAGGTCCAGCTCGGTGACGCCTTCGAACTTCAGCGTGTAGGCGCCCGTGGTCCCGGCGACGACGGGAGCGGTCGAATGCAGCGTGCCGGTGAGGATCCTCCGCGCCGGCCCCTCCTCGTCCGCCACCCGGTCGGCGAGCATCTGGCCGGCATCGAAGAGGCAGGCGCTGCCGTCCTGGCCGCAGGTGGTGAGCAGGTCTTCGGCGCCGGTGTCGGTGAAGTGCCAGTCGTTGCTGTAGGGCGGCGACTCCTCGTAGAAGAGCCGGATCGCATAGAGGTGTCCGCGGAAGTCGTCGGCCCCGTGGTGACGGAAGCCGCCGTAGACCAGGTAGTTGCTCCCGATGCGGCCGAACTCCGACTCCTCGATCGGCACGGTCCCGATCACCGGGTCGGCGGCGGAGTAGTAGGAATCCGGCTCGATCAGACAATCGGCCCGGATCACGTCGTAGAGGTAGTCCGCCCCGGCGCGCGGGGCGCCCGCGAGGAGGGCGAGACAAACGAAGACAGCGGGACCATGGAAGCGGAGCATGGTTTCCTCTAGAGATCGGTCAGGCTGATGTCGGTGCGCGCCGGGAGGTTGGAGCTGGTGCCCCAGGCGCCGATGGCCTTCTGCCCCTGCCCGGCCACGTTCGAACCCGCCCCGGGGGTGGCGCTGATGATCGCCGTCAGGAGCGAGCGGCCGACGACGTGGTCGCCGACCAGCACCTCGCCCTCCGACAGGACGTAGAGGCTGTTCGGGAGCGGCGCCGTGTTGGTGGTGCGGACGCGGTAGCGGGACTGCATCGTCTGCCCCACGGAGTTCCTGGTCTCCCGCAGGTAGACGAAGTGCGTGGGGTCGCTGCCGGCGGCGCCGACGTAGTAGGTGTTGGGCGTGATGCTCGGCGGCGAGCTGCCCAGGAAGTGGTTCAGGCCCGCATCGGCGGCGGCGAGGGCCTGGCGCTGGACGGCCCGGGCCTCGGCGACGCCGGCCTCGCTGTTGCCGATGGTGAGGGCGGTGATTCCCACGATGGCGAGGACGATCAGCACCAGGAGGACGAGCAGCATGCTGAATCCGCGTTCGCGTCGCATTCGGGAGTCCCTCACGGCACCGTGAACGGCGCCAGCGGCTTGATTTCCGCGGTGGTCTCGAAGGCGTAGACGTTGGCCCGGCCGTTCGCCGGGTTGCCGTCGAGATCGAGCCCGGTGGTGTTGTCGGTCCGCTCCGGGCCGACGACCTTGAAGGCGATCCGCACCGTCCGGATCAGGCTCCGGTCGAGGAGGAGGCGGAGGTCCGAATCCGGATCGCTGGCCTTGAAGCCCTTGCTCCCGGTGGCGAGCAGGCCGGCGGTGTAGGGGGTCGGGTCGGCGCCCTCGTACGGATCGAGCCCGACGATGCTGGCGTCGTGATCGGGCAGGTACGGCTCCGCGGAGTTGAGGCTCCCCGCCGAACCGGGGGCGAAGAACCGCAGCGGCGGGGTAAGGAACGCGTCGGCGGCAGCGGAGGTGTCGCGGGTGGAGAGCGACCCCACGAAGTACGCCGAGGTGGTGAGCACCTGGTACATGAAGAGCGAGTGGTGGTAGCGGCGATCGGAGTCGGTCCCGTCGGGCTTCTCCCGCATCCGGTCGTCGAGGAGCACGTTCTCGAGGAGGACGGTGGTCTGCGGCAGGCTGGCCACCGTCCCGCGCTTGAAGCCGAAGGGATTGAGCACCCGCTCGATGCGTCCCAGGTAGCCCTTTCGCCCGTCGCCGAAGGTCTTCGGGCCGGTCTGGTCGGTGACAAACTGATACAAGACGACGTTCTCCGGCCACTCGTGAAACAGCCGGGTCGTCGCCGGGGGGCGATCGGTGTCGAGGTAGCGGCCGGGGCCGGTCCCCGCCGCATCGGTCCAGGCGTTGCGGGCGATCACGATCCGCCAGGGATGGGGCTCGAGGATCGCCGGGCACTGGAAGGTCCGGTCGGGGTAGGCCTTGGCGGCGTCGATACAGGGCGTGCCGAGGAGATCGAGGGAATCGCCCGCCGAGCGGATGTCCCGGGCGATGATCTCCATCGCCAGGCGGGCGCGCCCGACGGTCTCGTCGGCCTCCGTCTGCCGGGCGCCGCTCCGCTGGAGTCCGGTCAGGGCGATGAAGCCGGCGAAGACCACGATCGCGGAGAGCACCCCGGCGATCATCAGCTCGATCAAGGTGAAGCCGCGTGCGCGCTGCATGTCAGGCTCCGCTCACCAGGAGATCGCTCAGGGACCAGGCCGTCCAGCCGCCGGTCGCGTTTCGCCAGAACACCCGGATGCGCACCGACATCGTGCCGAACGGCACCGGCGGGACCGCCCCGACCACGGACTCGAGGTCGTAGCAGAGGGAGAACTTGTGCTCCTCGCGCACGAACTCGAAGGGGCCGTAGTCGTAGGCGATGCCATCCTCGCCGGCGAGCTGGCAGTCGGCGTGATCGGTATCCACGCCCGGCAGGTGGGGCAGGACGTCGAACTTCCAGGCGTCCGCGGCCGCCAGCGTCGGGTTGGTGGCGGTGGTGACGCTGCCGTCGTAGCGGACCTCCGCGTGGAGGCGGTCGAGGAGATCCTGGGCGAGGTGCTGCGCGGCGGTGACCTTGCGGGCATGGTTGCCGCGCTGGATCGCCATCGAGAGCAGGGGCGCGGTGGCGATCAGGCCGATGGCGAGGACGGCCATCGCCACCATCACCTCGATCATCGAGAAGCCGCGGGGGCGGTCTGCGGACGGGGTCATGGGCACTCCCAGGCGCTGCCGCTCGGGCGGTAGAAGCGCGAGAAGCCGCTCACGTTGCGGATGCCGACGGCGACGGTGCGGGCGGCGGAGGAGTCGCCGCGAACCCCGAAGACGATCGAGTCCCCGGCGCCCCCGGCCACGGACGTGGTCACCTCGCCCGACGGGTAGTAGGTGATCGTCCCTCCGGCCGCGCACAGCGAGCAGTTCGGCAGCCCGGTTTCCGTGCCGCACTTCACCTCCGCCCCTCCCGTCCGCAGCTCCACGCCCGGGTACTCGGTGGCGAGACACACCGTCTCGTAGGTGGCGGCAGCGGTGCGCAGCTCGTAGCGCGGGAGGCAGCCGGAGCCGGTGGTGACGAAGACCAGCCGCGCCGGCGTGTTGGTTCGTGCGGCGATGGTGGCGGCGGCCCGGGTCCGGGCGAGGAGCTCGCGAGCGGCGGCGCTCACCCGGTTGCCGACGATGAAGGTTTGCATCGACCAGACGGCGACCCCGAGGAGGACCGCGAGGACGGCGAGGGTGGTCATCAGCTCGAGGATGGTGAAGCCCCTGGCAACGTTCGGTGGGTTGGCGAGGCGCGGACGCATGGGTCACTCGTTGGGCGGAGGAGCGGTGGCGCTGCAGGTCTGGGCCAGGCCCGGCGCCGCCAGCGAACGCACCGGGCTGTCGCCGAAGAGCGGCCGGCCGCGAACGTCGGTCGGGGCCCGGCGACCGTGCTTCTGGGCGACCAGCGCGGCGAGTTGGATGAACCGGAGATCGTTGCGCAGGGCGCCGAGGCTCCCGTCGGCGAGGGCGTCGAGATCGCGGAAGCCGAGCCGGACCGCGTCCTGCAGGGCGGCGATCGCGCCCTCCCGATCCCCGAGGGCTAGTCGGGCGTGGGCCAGGTAGACGCGGGGGAGCGCCGTGGTCTCGTCTCGGGCGAGGAAGCGTTCGAGACGATCCCGGGCGTCGGCGGGCCTGGCCTCGAGGAGGGCGGCGAGGCCGCCGTTCACCAGGGCCGCTGGATGTTCCGGATCGATCGCCAGGGCCCGATCGAAGCGCTCGAGGGCGGCGGCGGTGTCGCCGGAGCGGGCGCGCTCCACGCCCTCGGCCACGAGGCGATCGACGACGGTGGCGTCCCTGGTGCAACCCGCCGCCAGCGCGAGCGCCAGGCACGCGGCGAACCACCATCCGGGCCGGCAACGGATCGCCGCCCGAGAGCATTTCGGCTGTCCCCCCAGCATGGCGAGCCGCGTCTGCAGCGGCCATGCCGGCAGGGGGACCCCGTGCTTTCACGGGGTTGGGAGCCAGTCGCGGTGCCGGCTTCCGCAAGCCGGTTCGCCCGCCCCGCAAGCGGCTTCGAACCCCGTCCGGATTTCCCCCGAAACGGCGACTGGTTGGGAGGCCCGGGCGGGGAGCGCTCGCGCGCGAGCGAGCCGTGGGCCTCTACGGCTCGTACACCTCGCGCCAGGAGATCAGGTGCGCCGGGATCGAGGTCTGGGGCCGCTCCGTGTTCGGCGCCGGAGCGTTCCCGAGACGGTCGGTGATCGCGGTGGCGGTGAACCCGGAGGTCGGGCTGCTCACGTAGATCTTTCCATCGGCGGAGACGGGAGCCGACGGCGGCTGGATCACGTTCCGATAGAGGATGGTCTGGTCATTTTCCGCGAGATCGATCTTCTCGCCGCATTCGGCGTCGTCGTCGCCGAAGCCCTTGCAGGCGCGGCAACACGGGGTCTTCTCGTTGGGCTTGCTCGGGTCGCGGGCCACCAGCGTCACGTCCATGCACAACAGGTGGGCGTCACCGAGGGCCTTGTTGCCGCCCTCGCAGAGCTTGTTGTGGTGCGGCGCCGTCCAGACGGTGTAGAGGAGCCAGTCCTCCCCGCCGACCTGCCGGGAGAAGAGCGGGGCGCCCAGGAGCCGTGCCTTGTTGCTGCCGTCGTTGTAACCGAAGGCCAGGTCGCAGCCGTAGTCGACCACGCCCGGACACGTCTCGGCGTCGACCTCGTGGTAGAGGTTCGCGGCGATGTCCCACTTATTGCCGTTGTTCGCCTGCTCGTCCGGCGTGTGTCCGGAGTCGATGCCGGCCCCGACCACCAGCACCACCGGGTGGGTCTCCGATCCTTCGGCGGAGGGGTAGGCGAACGCCGTCGGGTGGCCGGTGATCGGCCCCTTCCCGGGGGAGTCGAAATAGCTCAGCTCGCACATCGCCATCTCCTCGACCTCGTCGGCGAGTCCGACCCGGTTCATCCCCCGGTAGCCGGCGAGGTACGCCGCGTCCACCAGGCCGTCGTCGGTGAAGTCGAGGATGGTGCCGTCGGCGAGGAAGGGGTTGCCGGTGACGGCCTTGTGAAAGCCGGCGAGGAGCTTCCCGGTGGCGGTGTCGAGGACGTAGGCGTGGCCCTGGTCCTGCACCGTTCCCAGGCCGTGCTCCGGATACAGGTTGCCCTCGAACGGCAGGTTCAGGTTGCGGTAGGCGAGCCGGGTGCCGCCGGACTCGTCGTTCATCGCGCTGTTGTAGCCGTTCCCGAAGACCGTGACCCAGGTCGGCTCCATCCGCTCGGTCGCCGGGTCGTGGAGGGCAATCAGGCCGATCGCCGGGAGCGACCAGGTGCGTCCCAGGCCGTACTTGTTTCCGCCCACGTCGAGGTGTGTGAACTCCCAGAGCGGCCTGGGAGTGAAGGGATCGGTCACGTCGAGGGCCACCAGCCAGGAACCGCCCCAGCCCTGGCCGCAGACCAAGACGGAGCGCCAGCCGCAATAGGGATCCTCGGTCTTGTTGCAGCTGGTGCGGTACTTCCGCTCGACCTGCACGTCGGTGAACAGGCAGGAGAGATCCTGGGAGAAGAACCGCTGCTGGCCTCCCTCGGTGGCGACCAGAGTCCGGGCCAGCATGCTCGTCGGCAGATACGCCCAGGCCTCCTCGCCCAGCTGCCAGCGGGCGGTGCCGCTCGGCTTCTCGAAGTCGGGGGTGGCGTGGAAGGCGTGGTTCATCCCGTCGTTGGCGCCGACGTAGATCATCGTCGGGCG
>JAEZJH010000026.1 GCA_023436385.1 Pseudomonadota bacterium | reverse complement strand
CCGCGGAGGGCAGGGGGTGGGGAAGCGAATCGGCGGCCCCGCTCTCCGGCTCCCCGGGCACCGGCAGCCGCCGCACCTCCGCCCACTCCGCCAGCCGGGCATCGTCCGCCGCCGACCAGCCCTCCGCCCAGAGCGCGCGAAGCTCGTCCCGGGAGCAATGCACCTCGGCGAGCGCCAGGCAGTCGAGCTGGTGGAGCAGGTTGGCGAAGGGCGACACCCGCAGCCCCATCGGCGCCGGCACCTCGGCGCTCCCTCCGGCCACCGGCGCGCCGGCACAGGCCGCCATCACGGGCACCAAAATCGCTACCGCCAACCGCACGCGCATCCGTTCCATCGGTTCCCCCTCCGCGCTGCGGACGAGTACGCAGCCGCGCGGCGAGGGGTTCACGCACCCCTCAGGAAAGGGGCGTCTCGAACCGATCCGCGACCGCGCCCGGAAAACGAAACGGTCGGTCGGGCCTCAGAGGCAGGACGGCTCTCCCGTCTGGGGAGCCCGAAGCCTACGCGGCCTTCGACCCCTTGCCCTCGTCCTCGCCGTAGTACGACGAGTAATCCCCGTACCGCCGCGAGTAGTAGTAGTCGTACTCGCGGCTCTCGAGGTCGACGTCGTTCATCACCGCGCCCAGCACGGTGGCGTTGACGTCCTTCAGCGACCGCAGCGCCCGGAGCGCCATCTCGCGCCCGGTCTTCTTGAACCGGGTCACCAGCAGCACCCCATCGACCTGCGTGGCCAGCACCGCCGCGTCGGCCACCGGCATCAGCGGCGGGGTGTCGAAGACCACCCGGTCGTAGCGCTCGGAGAGCTGGGCGAGGACCTCCCGGAACCGCTCGGTGTGGAGCAACTCCGCGGGGTTGGGCGGAATCGGCCCGCAGGGGAGCACGTCGAGGCCGGGGACCTGCGTCCCCTTGATCGCGTCCTCGAACCGCGCCTCACCGACGATCAGCGAGGAGATCCCGACGTCGTTCCCCACCCCGAAGGCCCGGTGGACGCGCGGCTTGCGCATGTCGGTGTCGACGATGAGCACCCGCGACCCGGCCTGGGCCATGACGATCGCGGTGTGGATCGCCGTGGTGGTCTTCCCCTCCTGCGGCCCGGAGGAGGTGACCAGGAACCGCTTCAGCTCGCGGTCGGGCGACATGAAGAGGAGGTTGGTGCGGATCGCCCGGGCGCACTCGGCCACCGCCGACTTCGGGTGGTGGAGGATGAAGAGGTCGCGGGTGGGGTCGTCGGAGCGGTCCGGCTTGGCCTTCTTCGCGCCCTCTTCCCCCGCCGTCGGCAGCATCCCGAGGAAGGGCACGCCGAGGACCCGCTCGACGTCCTCCTCGTGCTTGAGGGTCGAGTCGAGGACCTCGAGGAGGTAGGCGAGGCCGACGCCGGCGCCGAGGCCGAGGAGGAGGGAGAGGAGGAGGACGATCGCCTTCCGCGGCTTCACCGGGAGCTGCGGGACCTGGGCGGCCTCGAGCTTGCGGACGTTGTTGGCCTTGAGCAGGGCGGTGAGGTCGGCCTCCTTCAGCCGGGAGAGCACCATCTCGTAGAGACGCTGGTTGTTCTCCTCCTCCCGCTTCAGCTTCTTGTAATCGATTTCCTTCTTGTTCAGCTCGAAGGCCTCGCGCTTTACGCCCTCGATCAGCGCGGTGAGCCGCTTCTCGGTGCCCAGCGCCTCCCGGTACTCGGACTCGATCGAGCGGACCACCGTCGCCATCTCGTCGGCGATCCGCTGCTTCACGGAGGCGAGCCGCTCCTCGGCGGCGGCGCGCTTCGGGTGCTTCTCCAGATACTGCTCCCGGGCAGCCGCGACCTCGTTCTCCACCTTCGAGAGCTCGAGCCGGAGGTCGTCCATCAGCTTCAGCCCGGCCACCTTCGCCAGGCTGGCCGGCCAGAAGGGATCGTCCGGCCGCAGCTTCCGGGCCTGCTCCGCCTCCGCGAGCGCCGCCTCCAACTCCACCTTCCGGCCCAGGGCCCTGGTCAGCGAGTCGTTCAGGGAGACGAGCCGCTGCGAGATGATGTTCTGCCGGTCCTCGAGCGAGGTGGAGAGAATGTCCTGGTCCTTCTTGAAGTCGTAGAGGGCCAGCTCCGAGGCCTCGAGCTTGCCCTTCAGGTCCTGGGTCTGCTCGGAGAGCCAGTCCGACGCGGAGCGCGTCCCCTCGAGCCGGCGGTCGAGGTTCCGTGCCACGTAGGCGTCCATGATCGCGTTGGCGAGCTCCGCGGCGCGGGCCGGGTCGGTGTCCTCCACCGCCACGCCGACCAGCTGGGAGTTCTTCACCGGCTCGACCCGGACTCGCTCCTCGAGCACCTCCACCGGATCGGTCTTCGCCAAAAGCTCGTTCCGCTCCTCGACGTCGCGGATCTCCGCGAGGCCGAGGAACTCGAGATCCCGGTCGAGCCCGAGCTTCTCCACCACCCGGCCCAGGACGTCGCGGCTGGTGAGGATCTTGTACTGGGTCTCGAGGAACTCCTTGCTTGACCAGTAGTCCCCGGCCCCCAGCTCGACGACCTCCTTCACGTCGCCGAGCACCCGGGGGGTGGCGGTGTCGATGTGGAGGGTGCCCGAGGCCCGGTAGACCGGCGCGGCGAGAAGGGCGTAGGTGGCGCCGAGGCCCACCGCGACGACCGCCACCGCGGCGATCAGCCACAGGCGCTTGCGGAGGATCTGCAGGTGGTCCCGGATGTCGAACTGGAACTCGGGCGCCTCCGGCGAGGGACTCCCTTCCCACTGCTGCTCGGACATCGACAACACTCCCCTTTTGTACACTAGCGGACGCGCAGGGTAGCCGGGCAGGGCCGGGGAATCAACGCGGCGATGCGCGCGTCCGGGCGGCGGCGTGCCGTGATTTCATCTGGCCCCTCGGCCGCTCTTCGGGGGCGCGACATGCCGCCGCCGCCGCGACCATCGTGCTATTTGGGCTCGGACCAACCTGGAGCCCCCCATGCCCCCTCGTTCCCAGCGCGCCTCCACGCAGTTCCCGCCAGCCGGCGAATGGCTCGGCGGCCTGATCGCCTTCCCCGGCTTGATCACCGGCGAGGGCCCCGCCTTCCGGCCGGATCTGGTCCTCTGGGTCGAGGGCTCTACCGGTCGGGTGATGGCCACCGAGGTGGTGCCGCCGGGCGAGGGGCCGGCCGCGCTCCGGCAGACCGCCGAGCGGCTGCTCGCCGGCGGTCGGCCGACCCGGTTGCGCGTCGCCGACCAACGCCTCCGGGACGCTCTCGACGGACTTGGGGTCGAGGTGGCGGTGGGGCCGACGCCGGAGGTGGCGGCGGTGGCCCGGGAGCTGACGGAGCACCTCGCCGGTCCCCGCGGCGGGCCGGCCCCGGGCTACCTCGAGGGCGGAGCTGCGCCTGAGGTGGTGGAGATCTTCTTCCGCGCCGCCGCGCGCTACATCCGCAGCGTGCCGTGGGAGGTCTTCCCCGACGACGGCCGTTGCCTGGGCGTGGAGCTTCCGACCGCCGGCCTCGTCGGTGGCGCGGCCGCGCCCTTCGGTGAAATGGGGACGAGCCGGGGCCTCTCCCTGTACGCCTCCCTGGCCGACTTCGAGCGCTTCCTCGCCCAGGCGGACTCCCCGCGCCCGAGCGGGCCCGGCGTGCCCGTGCGCACGGTGATGTTCGGACGGAAGGCCGACCTCTCCTCCCGGGCCCGGCGGGAGATCGCGGAGTACGGCTGGGAGAGTGTCCGCGGCGCCGTCCCGGAACTCCTGGTGCTGGATCCCGACGCCTTGGGGATCCCGCCGCGCGAAGAGGACTACCGCGTCCTCGCCGCCTGCCTGGAGGCGGTGGCCAGCGCGGCGGACGATCGGCGGCGGAACCCGCGGGCGAACACCTGGTCGTACCGGGTCCCGGGGCTGCCCGAGATCCGGCTTCGCTACCCGCATCCCGGCCTCGCCGAACCGGCCCCGGGGCCGGTGGAGCCGGAAGCGGCCGAGGAGGCGGCGGAGCGCTTCGGCGAAGCGGTGCGGGACTCCCTGCGGGCGGAGGGGGAGACGGACGATGCGCGGCTCGAGGCGGCGCTGCGGACGGCGGCGACGTTCGAGCACTTCCGGGCGATGGAGGGCGGGCGGCCGTGGTCCGACGACCTCCTCGGCTCGTTCCTCGATTGGTCGGTCCGGAAGTGGAGCCTGCCTCCGGGAGAGGAGCAGCGCATCCCCGACGCCCTGGCCGCGACGTTCCGCCACCTCGAGCGCACGGGCGCGATCGACGCCGTCGTGGCCTGGAACCTCCGGCAGCGGCTCGCCCGGTCGCGGGAGCGGTTCCTGGCCGACGCCGCCGACCCGCGGAACTACGGGCCGGCGAAGGGCCTGGTGATGGCGGCGGCCCGGGCCGGGGCCGATCTCGAGGACCCGGCGGCGCTCGAGGCCTTCCTGCAGCGCGAGGGAGATCGGCTGCTCGCGGAGCTGCCCCTGCCGGTGCCCGCGACGGCCGGCCCGCGCACGGGCCGGAACGATCCCTGCCCCTGCGGCAGCGGCAAGAAGTTCAAGAAGTGCTGCGGGCGCTGAGTCTCAATTCGTGTTTACATAGAAAGGTTACATGCCCTCATGGGTGCAAGCTTCGAAGCTATTTCGTCATACGAATACGTATGTCTTGTGGATGTGATTGTAAACTAACTCCGACCTTCCGAAGGACCGGCCCGACACTTCGGAACTCGATTGCCAACGCGGACCGTCCGGGCTCTGGTGCGTTCGGCGCGATGCACGCGCCCCGGGGGCACGCCCCCTTCCCAACAATCCAGGAGCCAGGAATGAGAACGGCGACGGTCTTGGTAGCCATGCTTGCATTCGGTGTCGTTGGCCTTGCGTGCGGTGGCGAGTCGACGGTCGAGGACGACACCCTCGCGCAGGCCGGGCAGGCCGCGTGCAATTGCCCGGCGGTGATCGATCCCGTCTGCGGCGAGGACGGGGAGACCTACGGCAATTCCTGCGAGGCGGCGTGCGCCGGCGTGAAGGTCGCCTACGAGGGCGAGTGCCGCTGCAACTGCCCGGCGGTGATCGACCCCGTCTGCGGCGAGGACGGGAGTACCTACAACAACAGCTGCGAGGCGGCGTGCGCCGGGGTGAAGGTCAAGCACGATGGCGCCTGCGACGTGATCATCTCGCCGAAGTAGCGGGGGCCCGATGCCCGTCGGCGCAGGTGGCCCCCGCGAGGGCAGGCCGACGGGCGTCGGTGCCGGATGGGCGCCGTCGAGTTTTCCGGCGCCCGTCGCGCTCCCCGAGAAAAGGCGCGAATAAAGCTCGCGGGATTTTCACGCCAGTTGTTTGGCGCCGCGCTGTAGTTCGACGCGCCCACCGGGAAGCGGATCCTCGTGCACTTCGACGGACCGCCGTGGGGGGCCGAGTTCCGGCGCAAGTTCACCGACCGGCCCGCGCTGGTGGCGCGTTACCGCCGCAGCCTGGATGGCTTCGCCCGTTTCCTCGAGGAAGCCGGCGAGCGGTCCGCGGGGGAGGGGTAAAGATCCCGGCGGGCTGGCCGGGGCTCGGCATCCGGCCCAGCCGCGCGGCTCAGCCGCAACACCGCTTGTATTTCTTCCCGCTCCCGCACGGGCAAGGGTCGTTGCGGCCGACGCGCGCGTCCTGGCGTCGCGCGGGCTCGGCGACCGGGGCCGGGGACGGGGGCGCCGCGAGGAGTTCCGCGTGCCGGCGGCGGAGCCGGGCGGGATCCCGGTGCCGCGCCGCGTGGGCCTCGAAGAGCCGCCGGAGGAGGGCCGTTGGCTCGGGCCCGTCCGCCTCGAACCCCAGCGGCTCGCCGTCGGAGAGCCGGACCCGCACCAGGCCGACCGGCTCGTGGTCCCGCGCCCACGATTGGGCGAATCCGACCATCGCCTCGCCGCACACGCAGCCGGGCTCGAGGCAATGGAAGTCCCGCGCCGCGTAGCGGACGCCGTCCACGAGATACGTGTCCCGGCGGCAGGTGAAGACCTCGTCGTGGGCGACCATCACCCCGGTCTCGACCGCGGGCCGGCCCCGGCACTCCGGTGCCCCGCCCCGGCAGGCGAGCCAGCGGCCCCAGAGCCCGTCGAGCATTTCGCCGTCCAGCGCCGCCTCGAACCAGGCGCACAGCTCCTCGTCCCCGGACCGCTTCCGGCAGGCGCCGGTCTCGAAATCGACGGCGACGCATGCATGCGCGTCCCGGAGTCGTGCCGGCGGACGGTCGGGGACGAAGAAGAGCCGGAGCTTCGAGTCGCACAGCTCCGCCCGCATCAGGCCGTCGTCGACGCCGTGCAACTCGACGTCGACCTCGGTGCACGGACAGGTGGGATTGGCGCAGGCGAAGAACGGTCCGGCGACGAGGCCGTCCCGGCGATCGCCGGAGCCGGCTCGCCAGAAGAGCCAGGGCCCGTCGTCGAGCTGCCGGTCGAGCCAGGGCTTCGCCTCCGCCACCAGGGGCAGCGGGCCGTTCGCGGCGGTTTTCACACGACCGGTCTTCTCGGAGAGGTTCACGGGCGGCTCCTCGGCGTCACCGCCCCATACCACGACCGCGCCCCGTGGTCGCAAGCCGGTGCCCGCCGTCCCCGTGTGCCGCGGGCGCCCCAACTCCTGGCCGAGCGGCGAGATGCAAGTCGAGCCGGTCCGATCGACGAATCCCAGCCCGGCACGGGCGGCCGTGACCGGACTTATTCGGCGCGAGCCCTCCTTCCCCCGGCGCCAGGCGATACACTCGCAGGGCACCAAGCTCCGGGAGGGCCACCGATGCAGCCCGTCTACCTCTGCCGCCTGCTGACCCGCGCTCCGCTCGAACCGGGCTTCGAGCCGGCCGGCATCCTGACGGTCTTTCCTTCCGGCGGCGAACCCGCGCCGTTCGGCGACTCCCTGGGGTTGCCGGCGAGGGGGATTCCTCACGCCGAGGTGGAGGCC
>JAEZJH010000005.1 GCA_023436385.1 Pseudomonadota bacterium | reverse complement strand
GCCTTGGCGAGGCGGGTGGCGACGTTGCCGCGGATGCTCACCACCTCGAGATCGGGCCGCGCCGCCTTGAGCTGGCACTGCCGCCGCAGGCTCGAGGTCCCCACCCGGCCGCCGGCGGGGATCGCCGCGAGCGATCCGAACCGCGGCGAGCAGACCGCGTCGCGCGGGTCCTCGCGCTCGGGGATCGCCCCCAGCACCAGGCCCGGCGGCAGCACCGTGGGCACGTCCTTCAGCGAGTGGACCGCGAGATCGGCCCGGCCGTCGAGGAGCGCGTCCTCGATCTCCTTCACGAACAGACCCTTCCCGCCGACGCGGGCCAGCGGCACGTCGAGGATCTTGTCGCCCTTGGTGACGATCTCGAGGAGCTGGTAGGGCCTGCCGGAGAGCGCGGCGAGCCGCGTGCCGACGTGGTTGGCCTGCCAGAGCGCGAGGGCGCTCCGGCGCGTGGCGATCACCAGGGGCTTCAACGGTCGTTCCTTTCCGGCCCGCCAACCGCGGCCGCACTTGCGTTCGCCGCCGCGGCCTCGCCGCCGGCGACCAGCCGCACCACCGGGGCCTCGGGCTTGCCGCGGCCCTCCTCCGGCATCGCGAACAGCTCGAGGGCGGCGTCGATCAGCTGGCCGTCGTCCTCCTCCGCCGCGCGCCGGAGCCGCGTCGTCGGCCCGTGGAGCAGCTTGTTCACCACCGCCCGGGCCATCGCCTCGATGCTCTGCCGCTGCGCGGGCGTGAGGCTGGTCCCGATCTTCGCCAGGGTCTTCTCCACCTCGGCCCGGGCCACCTCCTCGCCGTGGAGGCGAAGCTCGCGGAGCACCGGCCCCACCGACGCCCGGGCGGCGGCGGCGAACGACTGCGCCTCCGCCGTCACCAGGGCCTCGGCCTTGAGGGCCTCGTCCGCCCGGGCCCGGCGGTTCTCGTCGATCACCTTGTCGAGGTCATCGACGTCGTAGACGTAGACGTTGTCGAGCTCGTTGACCCGGGGGTCGACGTCCCGGGGGACGGCGAGATCGACGAAGAAGAGCGGCCGGTGCTTGCGGGCCTTCCGGGCGGCGGTGACCAGGTCGACGGTGACCACCGCGTGCGGCGCGGCGGTGGAGCAGATCACCACGTCGGCGACCCGCAGCACCTCGCCCAGCTCCTCCCACGGCCGCGGCTCGCCGCCGCACTCCTCGGCCAGTGCCCGGGCCCGCTCTGGCGAGCGGTTGATCACCAGGATCTTCCCGCAGCCGGCGTTGGCCATGTGCCGCGCCGCCAGCGCGCTCATCTTGCCGGCGCCGAGCAGCGCCACGGTGGCGCCGTCGAGGGAGCCGAGGATCTTCTTCCCCAGCTCCACCGCGGCGAAGCTCATCGACACCGCCGCCTTGCCGATCGCGGTCTCGGTGCGGACCCGCTTCGCCACCGCGAAGGAGCGCTTGAAGACCCGGGCGAGGAAGGGATCGATGGCGGCGGCCGCCTCGGCGGCGGCGTAGGCGCCCTTCACCTGCCCGAGGATCTGCGGCTCGCCGACCACCATCGAGTCGAGGGAGGAGGCGACGCGGAAGAGGTGCCGCACCGCCTCGACCCCGTGGCGCTCGTAGAGGTTCCCGTCGACGTCGGGGTCCTGGACGGAGAGGAAGTTCCGCACCGCCCGGGCGGCGCCGCCGGGATCGCCGCGGGTGGTGGCGTAGACCTCCACCCGGTTGCAGGTGGAGACCACCAGCGCGGCCTCCACCGGACCGAGCTTCCGGAGGCCGTCGAGGGCCGCGCCGAGCGTGGCCTCGGTGACCGCCACCTTCTCGCGGACCGAGACCGGCGCGGTGTGGTGGGAGAGGCCCACCAGGAAGAACGAGGGTTCGGGACTCAAACCGCGGCTCCCGCGAAGATGCCCACGTAGGCGAACACCATCAGCGCGAACGACGCCATCGTCGCCAGCGCCACCCGGCGCCCCCGCCAGCCGGTGGTCTGCCGGAGCAGGAGGACCACCGCCACCAGGAACCAGGCGAGGAACGAGAACGACTGCTTCGGCCCGAGCTCGATCAGCCCCTGTCCGGCCTCGAAGTGGGAGAAGAAGGCGCCGGTGACGATGGTCAGGGAGAGCAGCGTGAAGCCCCAGACCACCAACTGCTGGTTCAGCCGGTCGAGGAACTGGAGCGACGGCAGCCGCCGGAACAGCGCCCCCAGCTTCTTCGCCTTCAGCTGCCGCTCGAGGAGGAGGTACATCACCGCCACGCCGGAGCCGAGGGCGAAGGCCGCCACGCCGGCGAGGGCGATGCCGATGTGGACGAGCAGCACCGGCCCCTCGAGCTGCATCCGGCCCTGGAGGGCGGGGACGAGGTGGGCGGGGCCGAGGAGGACGATCACCAGCGGCGCCACGAAGGCGCCGATCACCGGCAGCCGGAAGCGCTTGCCGCCCAGGAGGAAGGCGGCGACCACCAAGAGCGCCAGGGCGGAGAGGCCGGTGGTGAAGGTGAAGCGGGCGGCCGGGTCGCCGACCAGCGCGACCACGCGGAAGGCCATCGCCAGCACGTGGAAGCCGAAGCCGATCCACATCGCGATCAGGCCGACGCGAGCGGGCGGAGGGCTCGGGCGGAACAGCCACCCCAGATAGCCCACGGCGGCCACGAGGTAGGCCGCGAGCCCAAGGTGGAAGAGGACTGCCGCGTTCAAGAGCACCTCCTGGGGACAGCACCGTTCCCCTATGGCCCGGTCCCGCTCACGCAATGCCCGCCGGGCACCAAACCTGCACCCGCCCGAACCACGGCCGGGGGCCGGCAGCCCGGGGCCCTGCCCGGAGAACCCGGGGAGGGGGATACCCTCTTCCCCCGTTTCCGCCCGAATTCCGGGCGCTTCGCGGAAGAGCGGGACCCCCGGCGCCGGGTCCTTCCGGTGCGGGCCAGGCCTGGCCGCCCCACCGGAATCCTGCCGTGGCGGCGGCCGAGACTACACCTGCCGTTCCGCCAGCGGCAAACGAAGGATGCGCCGGATCGCTCGTCGGAGCGGCGATCGGGCTGGCCGATCGCTCGATCCCTCGCTTGAAGTTCGGGAGGAGCTGGCTTATCTCCGGGACCCCCCTCGGCCGACCGAGCCCGGGGCCGCCGGGCAACGCCGCCCGCGGCGCCGCATCCTTACCGCCGGCCACTTCCCCGGAGGACTTTCGATGGCAAGCCAGGATCTCGTCACCTTCACCGACCAGAACTTCCAGGCGGAGGTGCTCGACTCGCAGGTTCCGGTGCTGGTCGACTTCTGGGCCGTCTGGTGCGGGCCCTGCCGCGCGATCGCGCCCACGGTCGAGGAGCTGGCCCGGGAGTACGCCGGCAAGGTCAAGATCGGCAAGCTCAACGTCGACGAGAACGCGGGCGTGGCCGGCAAGTTCGGCATCCGCTCGATCCCCACCCTGCTCGTCTTCAAGGGCGGCAAGGTGGTCGACCAGGTGATCGGTGCGGTGCCGAAGGCCAAGATCGCCGAGTCGCTGAACAAGGCGCTGTAGCAGCTCGCCGGCCGGGAGCGGCTACACGAGCCCTTGAATCGGGGATTCCTGCCTCGAGGCAGGAATCCTGACGGCCCCCCGGGCCCTCAGAAGACCGTGGAGGTGAACCGTCGCGCCCCCACGTTGGCGAGGACGCCCACGGCGATCATCACGGTGATCACCGACGATCCGCCGTAGCTCATCAGCGGCAGGGTCACGCCCACCACCGGCAAGAGCCCGCTCACCATCCCGATATTCACGAAGGCGTGCCAGAAGAGCAGCGCCGTGGCGCCGATCGCCAGGAAGGCGCCGTGCCGGTCGCGCGCCTGCGCCGCGACCTGCAGGCCGATCAAGATCAGCACCAGGAAGAGCCCGAGCAGCACCACCACCCCGCGGAACCCCCACTCCTCCGCGAAGACCGAGAAGACGAAGTCGGTGTGCTGCTCCGGGAGGAAGGAGAGCTGGGTCTGGCTCCCCATCCCCCACCCCTTCCCGCTCCACTGCCCCGAGCCCACGGCGATCATCGACTGGTTGGCGTGGTAGCCGGCGCCCAGGGCGTCGGACTCGGGGTCGAGGAAGGTGAGCACGCGCTTGCGCTGGTAGTCGTGGAGCAGGAAGAGCCAGCCGATCGCGGCGACGCCGATCCCGCCCAGGCCGGCGGTGAGCAGCACCTGCCAGCGCACCTTGGCGGCGAGCACCATCGTCCCGGCGACGGCGAGAATCAGGCTGGCGGTGCCGAGATCCGGCTGGATCACCGTGAGCACGTAGGGCACGCCGATGATCGCCGCCGGCGGGATCACCCGCGCGAAGCCGTGGCCCTTGGGCAGCTCGCCCTCCTCGTGGAAGTAGCGGGCGAGGACGAAGATGGTGGTCAGCTTCGCCACCTCCGACGGCTGCAGGCGCAACGGCCCGATCACCAGCCAGCGCTGCGCGCCCATCACCGTGACGCCGTTCACCTCCACCGCCACCAGCAGGATCGCGGTGAGCACGTAGAGCGGCCAGGCGAGCCGGTGGAGCACCCGGTAGTCGATCGAGAGCAGCGCGAAGGCCCCCAGGAGGCCGCCGCCCATCCACACCGCCTGCGGGATCCACACCGGCGCGTGGGCGGTCTTGGAGGCGGAGTAGAGGTTCACCAGGCTGACCAGGCAGATCGCCCCCACCACCGCGAAGAGGTGCCAGGGGACGTGGCGCAGGAGCTGCCGTTCGCGGTCGTAGGAGAGCCCGCTCATCCCGCCGCCCTCCGGCCGTCGTCGGGGGGCAGGAAGCCCGGGCCCGCGCCCGACGGCGTCCGGGCCTTCACCGGCGGCGCCTCGTCGTCCGCGGGCGGCCGGTAGGTCTCGGGCATCCGGTCCTCCTCGAGGATCTCGAAGTAGCGCTCGATCACCTTCATGGCGATCGGCGCCGCGTCGGAGCCGCCATGGCCACCGTGCTCGTTGAGCACGACGATGGCGATCTGCGGCTCCTCCACCGGCGCGTAGCCGGCGAACCAGGCGTGGTCGCGGGTGAAGAACTCCATGTCCTGGGTGCGCACCCGCTTGCCGCCGAGCCGGACCACCTGCGCGGTGCCGGTCTTTCCCGCCACCCGCACGGTCTTGAGCCGGCGCCAGTAGGCGGTGCCTCCCGGCTCGTTGACCACCATGTCCAGGCCCTTGTGGATCAGGGCCAGGTGCCGGGGATGCACGTCGAGCTTCCCCCGGACCTCGGGCTCGAAGGTCTTCACCACCGTGTGATCCGCGTCCTCGACCCGCCGGACCACCTGGGGCCGGTAGAGCGTGCCGCCGTTGGCGATGGTGGCGTAGACCATCGCCATCTGCAGCGGGGTGACGTTGGTGTCCCCCTGGCCGATCGAGCTGTTGAGGGCGAAGCCCTTCTGGTATCCGCCCGGCGTGTACTTGTCGTGGTAGGCGGTGGACGGCACCACCCCCGGCACCTCGAAGCCGAGGTCGAGGCCGGTGGGGCTGCCCAGGCCGAAGCGCCGCGACATGTCGGCGATGGCGTCGATCCCGATCCGGTCGGCGGCGGCGTAGAACCAGGTGTCGCAGGACTTCTGCATCGCCGTGGCCGGGTCGACGTAGCCGTGGCCGGCGTCCTTGTGGCAGCGCCACCGGCGCCGGCCCAGCGTGTAGCCGCCGCCGCAGAAGACGTTGCCCTCGAAGCCGTGCTCGAGCGCCGCCAGCTCGGAGACCACCTTGAAGATCGAGCCGGGGTGGAAGTGGTTCTGCGTGGCCCGGAAGAGCATCGGCTCCAGGGGATCCTTCGACATCTCCTTCAGCCGCTCCCGGGAGACGCGGCCGGTCATCTCGTTCGGATCGTAGGCGGGCTTCGAGACCATCGCCAGGATGAAGCCGGTGTTCACGTCCACCGCCACCAGCGCCCCGGCGGTCCCGGTGAAGTGCTCCTCCGCCGCCCGCTGCAGCCGCGCGTCGATCGAGAGCACCACGTTGTGGCCCGGCCGGCCGGGCTGGTAGCGCTCGGCCTCCGGGATCATCCGCTCGAGCTCCGGAAGCTTCCGGCCCTTGGCGTCGGCGACCACCCGCTCGACGCCGTCCTCGCCCCGGAGGTATTCCTCGAACTTCCGTTCCACGCCGCGCTTGCCGATGTAGTCGCCGAGCCGGTAGGGCCGCGCCGTCTCCTTCGACTTGACCAGCTCCTCGGGACCGATCTCGCCCAGGTAGCCCAACAGGTGCGCGGCGAGCGGGCCCTCCCGGTAGTTCCGGTGGGGCGCGGCGATCACGTCGAGGCCGGGGAGCGCGTCGCGGTTCGCCTCCACCACGTCGAGCTCGTCGCGGGTGATGTCGATCCGCACCGGGATCGGCCGGAAGCGCTCGAGCCCCCGGGCCTTGTCGAGCCCCTCGAGGACCCGGGTCAGGTCCTCGCCCTCGAGGTGGATCATCCCGGAGAGGCGGCCGACCACGTCCTCGCAGGGCGCGCAGAAGGCCGGGGTCAGGTAGAGGTCGTAGGAGGGCCGGGAGTCGACCAGGGTCTTGCCCTTCCGGTCGAGGATCATCCCGCGATCGGCGGGGACCCGCAGCTCCTTGATGAAGTTGCCCTCGCTCTTGTGGGCGTACTCCTCACCCTTGCGGATCTGCAGGAGCCAGAGCCGGCCGCCGAGGACGAGGAAGGCGAAGACCACCGCCAGGCCGAGCCAGACGATGCGGCCTTTCAGCTCGCGCCCTTCTCGCGCCCTGTCGACGATCTTCACGGCCCCGCCGCTTCCTTTCCGTGCTCGCCGAAGCGACGGTCACGCCCGGACGGCCTCGGTCCACGTCTCGAGGCGGGCCAGCCCGGCATGCAGGGGCAGCGCCGCGAGCGCGGTGAGGATGGCCTGGGGAACCACCGAGAGCCAGGCGATCGTCCCGGGTCCGCCCCCGCCCTCGGCGACGAAGGCGAGGCCCGCCAGGATGCCGGCCTCGTAGACGAGCGCGCCGGCACAGGTGAAGAACACCGGCGCCACCAGCGGCGGCAGCTTCACCTTGGTGGAGGAGACCCGCACCCCGGTCCAGACCGCCACCGCCATGAACCGGCAGAGACCGGGCGGGCCCTGCACGAAGAGATCGCCGACCCATCCCAGGACGAAGGCGGCGACCGCTCCCTCGATCGCGCCGAGCTGCAGGGCGCAGAAGGTCACCACCAGGAGCGGCACGTCGATCCGCCAGCTGCTGGTGCCCAGGTGCGGGAGGAGGCCGGCCTCGACCTGGCAGAGGATCAGGGCGACCGCGCCCCAGACCAGCACCCGCCAGAGTTTGGTGCCCTCCTTCGACGGCGGCCCCAGGTTGAACGAGCGGCCGGTCGCCACCCGCTTCGCAAAGCGGGCGACCCGGCGGTTCGGCCGGCGGCGCTTGCGGAGGAGCCGCTGGAAGGAGCGCAGGAGACCGCTCATGGCGTGCCGGGGATCACCGGGGCGGGGGCGACCTCGCCGTCGGCGGAGACCGCGGGCTCCTCGGGCCGGTCGGCGGGGACCACCACCACCAGCACCTCCTCGAGCCCGGAGACGTCCACCGCCGGGGCGATCTCGCCGCCCACGTACATGCCGTGGGGCCGCCGGTCGAGCGCCTTCACCCGACCGATCGGCAGGCCCTTGGGGAAGACGCGGTCGGTGCCGGAGGTGACCAGGATGTCGCCCTCCTCGATGTCGCCGGTGCGGAGGGCGTTGTCGAGGCGGAGGCGTTCCTCGTCGCCGGTACCCCGGGCGGTGACCCGGAACCGGCTCCGCTGCACGCGCGCGGCGATCGCGAAGTTGGCGTCGACGAGGAGCTGGACCTCGGCGTAGGCGCCGTAGGTGGCGACCACCTTGCCGACCACGCCCTCGTCGGTGACCACCGCCATGCCGGCGGCCACCCCTTCGCCCGATCCCTTGGCGATGGTGATGGTCCGGCGATGAGTCGGGGAGACGCCGACCACCGGAGCGGCGACGAGGCGACCCTCGCCCGCCTGGGCGAAGGCCAGGAGCCCGCGCAGCCGGTCGTTCTCGAGGAGGGCCTCGCGGGTGGCGTTGACCTCCTGCTTGGTCCGGTAGAGCTCCGCCCGAAGGCGCACGTTCTCCTCGTGCACGCCCCGGAGCGCCACGTAGTCGTTCCAGGCGCCGAGGACCCCGCCGATCGACGCGTCCACCACCCGGCCGATCGGCGCGGAGGCAGCCAGGAAGAAACGGTCGAGCGCGGAGAGTTCTCTCCCCTGCTTCGCGTTGGCGATGTAGGTGCCGGCCGGAAACAGGAGGAGCGCGACGACGAGCAGGAGCTCGCGGAAGCGCTTGAGAAAGGCAAGCAAGGGCCCGGGTTCCTCCGTCGAAACGCTTGCAATAGGACAGGATTTTCCCTAGGGTGTCAACCCCTTCGCCGTCCCCGAGGTGTTTCGGGGGTGCGGTTAACCGAGGACTCGGGACCAACATGCTCGACAAGATTCGCGCAAACTCGCGCTCGCCGATCACGTGGGTGATCTTCGGCGCGATCATCGTCGTCTTCGTGGTCGCCTTTGGGCCGGGGGCGAACGGCTGCGCCGGAGCCGGGGTGGGCAGCGTCGCCGACGCCGGGTACGCGGCCAAGGTGAACGGCCGGGAGATCTCGACGGCCGAGTTCAACCAGGCCTACGCGAACTTCTACCGCCAGTACCAGGCGCAGATGGGCGCGAACTTCACCCCGGAGATGGCCGACCAGCTCCGACTCAAGGACACCGTCCTCGACGGCCTGGTCGAGCGCGAGCTGCTCCTCGAGGCCGCCCGCCAGCAGGGCCTGACCGTGGGCGACGACGAGGTCGCGAAGGCGGTCCAGCAGATCACCGCCTTCCAGAAGGACGGCGCCTTCGACTTCCAGACCTACAAGATGGTGGTCCAGAACGCCATGGGCGTGACCCCGGACCAGTTCGAGCGCGAGCTCCGGGACGACCTCCTGGTCCAGAAGCTCCGCGCCCAGCTCCGCCAGGCGGCGAAGGCGACGCCGGACGAGATCAAGGCGGAGTTCGACCGGGACAACGACCGGGCGAACCTCACCTTCGTGCGCTTCACCACCCCGCAGTTCCAGGCGGCCCAGCCGCCGACCGACGCCGAGGTCCAGGCGTTCCTCGCCACCGACGAGGGCAAGAAGAAGGTCGAGGACGAGTTCAACAAGCAGGCGGCCCGCTTCAAGAAGCCGAAGCAGGTGAGCGCCCAGCATATCCTGGTGAAGGTGCCCGAGGACGCCTCCGAGGAGCAGGTCGCCAAGGCCCGCGCCACGCTGGAGGAGGCGAAGAAGGAGATCGAGGGCGGCGCCGACTTCGGCGAGGTCGCCAAGCGGGTCTCCGAGGACGCCGGCAGCAAGGAGAAGGGCGGCGACCTGGGCTTCTTCGGCCCCGGCCAGATGGTGAAGCCCTTCGAGGACGCCGCGTTCGCCCTCGCCCCCGGCCAGCTGTCCGAGCCGGTCCGCTCCCGCTTCGGCTTCCACCTGATCAAGGTCAACGAGGTCCGGGAGGCGACCGAGCAGAAGCTCGAGGAGGTCCAGCCGCAGCTCGCCCGCGAGATCCTCTCCGCGGATCGGGCCAAGGCCGCCGCCAAGGCCGCCGCCGAGAAGGCCCTCGCCGCCGCCAAGGCCAGTGGGAAGACCCTCGCCGAGCTGTTCCCCAAGCCGGAGGAGGACGGCGACCACGACGGTCACGCCCACGCCGCCCCCGCGGCGCCCGCCGGCCCGAGCGCCGACGAGACCGGCAGCTTCACCGTTGCCTCGGACTACGTGCCGCGGCTCGGCCTCTCCGGCGAGATCGTCCGGGCCGCCGCCGGCGCCCAGGCCGGCCAGCTCCTCCCCGGCGTCTACGAGGTGAGCGGCTCGTACGTGATCGCCCAGATCAAGGACCGCGAGCAGCCCGATCCCGCCGCCTTCGCGGAGAAGCAGGACCTCTACCGGGAGCGCGTCCTCCAGAAGAAGCAGGGCGCCCTCGAGCAGGGCTTCGTGAAGAAGCTCCGCGAGCAGGCCAAGGTGGAGACCAACCCGGCCCTCTTCGCCGCCGGCGAGTAAGGGCGCCGTTCCGGTCGGTTTCGGCGGGCGACTCGCGCGAGCGGGTCGCCCGTCGTCGTTTCCGGGCGCGATCCGTGGTATCGAGCGCCCGGTCTTTCGTGGAGCCTCCGTTGCCGTCGCTCGTCCTCGCCTCCGCCTCGCCCCGCCGCCGCGCGCTCCTCTCCTCCCTCGGCTTCGTCTTCGACGTCGATCCGGCGTGCGTCCCCGAGGTACCGGCGCCGGGCGAGGACCCCGAGGCCTTCGTCCGTCGGGTCGCCGCCGACAAGGCCGCCGCCGTCGCCGCCCGGTGGCCCGACGCGGGGGTGCTGGCCGCCGACACCGACGTGGTCCTGGGCACCGCGATCCTGGGCAAGCCCCGGGACGCCGCGGAGGCCCGGGCCGCCCTCGCCTCCCTCTCCGGCCGGCGCCACCGGGTGATCGGCGGCGTCGCCGTCCGCGGCCCGGGATTCCACGAGAGCTTCACCGTCACCACCCTGGTGACCCTTCGGCCGCTCACCCCCGCCGAGATCGACTGGTACGTCGCCACCGGCGAGCCCCTGGACAAGGCGGGGAGCTACGCGATCCAGGAGCGCGGCGGCGTCTTCGTCGCCGGGATCGAGGGCTCCCACTCCAACGTGATTGGGCTGCCGCTGGCCGAGACCGTCGCCGCCCTCGGCCGGGCCGGCGTCGCCCTGCCCTGGAGCACGCCATGACCATCGCCACCTCCCTCGCCGACATCCGCGCCCGGATCGACGCCGCCTGCCGGCAGGCGGGCCGGGATCCGGCGTCGGCCACCTTGGTCGCGGTCTCCAAGAAGCAGCCCCCCGAGGCGATCCGCGAGGCCTACCAGGCCGGCCAGCGGGACTTCGGGGAGAACTACGCCCAGGAACTCCGGGACAAGCAGGCGGCGCTGGCCGATCTCCCCGGGATCCGCTGGCACGCCCTGGGGCCGCTCCAGACCAACAAGGCCAAGTACGTCGCCGGCAAGGTGGAGCTCCTCCACACCCTCGATCGCGTCGAGCTGGCCCGCGAGCTGGTGCGACGGGCGGGCGGCACGCCGGTGCGGGCGCTGGTGGAGGTCAACATCGGCCGCGAGCCGCAGAAGGGCGGCGTCCTCCCCGAGGAGCTGCCGGCCCGGCTCGCCGAGCTGGCCGCGGTCGAGGGGATCGAGCTACGCGGCCTGATGTGCATCCCGCCGGTGGCCGAGGAGCCGGAAGCGAGCCGCCCGCACTACCGGGCGCTGCGCGAGCTCCGGGATCGGCTCCTCCCCGGGGGCGAGCTCTCGATGGGGATGAGCGACGACTTCGAGGTCGCCGTGGCGGAAGGGGCCACCCTGGTGCGCGTCGGCACCGCGATCTTCGGAGCCCGGCCGCCGCGCCCGTAGGGCCCGAATGCCGCCGCGCCCCGTGGCGCGGCCGGTGCGCCGCCCTTTCGAGGCCGGGTTCCGGACAGCCAAGGTTGCCGGGGGGTGTCCCCCTCCCTACCGTGCAGGCTGGCGTGGGAGCCGGCCCCGGCACGCGGGGCGCCCCCGGGGCACCCTTGCGAACCACTCTTCTCCTCTTCGTCGCCGCCCTCCTGCTTCCCCTCCCGGCCGTGGCGGGAGAGCTGCCGTTCGCCCGGGCCTGGGGCGGTCCCGCCTCCCCCGGCTTCGAGGCGGCGATGCGCCTCACGCCGCCCGACGCGCTCGAGGAGGTCTTCGTCGTTCCCCGGCGGCCCGGGAAGAACCGGGTCCGCTGGTACGACTTCGAGTTCAAGGAGGTCCCGCTCCCCGACCTCCCCGGCGCCGGCGTCACCCTCTTCTTCTACGAGGCGGAGCGGCCGGCGGCGGAGATCGCCGGGGCAATCATCCGGGAGCAGTACCTGCGGCTGGCCCGGGCCTTCGACTACGTCCCCTCCCGCGACGTCCCGTACATCCTCTACGCCACGCAGTTCGAGTTCCAGGCCACCAACGCCTTCCCGATCGGCGAGGGGACCCTCGGCGTCACCAGCCCCGCGGACCTCACCCTGGCCCTGCCGTTCTTCGGCGACCTGGAGATGTTTCGCCATACCTCGACCCACGAGCTGGCCCACGAGTTCACCATCCAGCTGGTGAAGAGCTACGGCCTGGTCGCCGCCCGGCCCGGGGGCCTGGGCGGTTTCCCCCTCTGGTTCATCGAGGGCCTGGCCGAGTACGCGGCCTACGGCGGTCTCGATCCGGAGCCGACCGTGCCGCCGGGGAGCCCGCTCGGCGCCTCGGGACCGTTCCTCCCCGGCCTCGACGCGGAGACCGAGGCCTGGGGCCGGGACCTCCTGTTTCACTCCGATCCGTTCGAGGGCTACCTGATCCTCGACTTCTTCGCCGACATCCCCCGGGGGTACGTCCATACCTACAAGCTCGGCCAGCTCCGCCTCGCTTTCTTGGGCTCGACCTTCGGCCGCTCGCTGATCCTCTGGCTGCTCCGGAACGGCCACGAGATGGGCGGGGTCACCGAGTTCGGCCAGGGGACCACCTTCGCCAAGCTGGTGGAGGCGGGCACCGGCTACCGGCCCGAGACCCTCGACCGGATGTGGAGCGACTGGCTGCGACGTCGCTACCTGCCGGCGTACGCCGAGGCCCGGACCCGGGTGCCGGCGCTGGTCCTCGTCGACGACCTGCCCACCGAGCCGGAGGCGATCGCCTCCTCGCCCGACGGGAAGACGCTCCTCGTGCGCGGCATCGATCGGAACGTGGGCCAGGCCTCGATCTGGCTCGTCGATCCAGAGAAGCCCTCCCGCGCCCAGCGGATCGCCGCCGACGGCCGGCCCGGCCTCGAGTCGCTCCACCCGATCTCCCGGCGCACCTTCGGGATGGGCCGGGAGCACGTGGTCTGGATCGGCCGCGACGGACCCGCCGACGTGATCCACGTCGCCAGGTTCCACCGCCGGGACGCCGACCACGGGCGCCTCTTCGACCTCGAGGACGAGGTGCGCTACGAGCTCGTCGCCGCCGACATCCTCGAGGCCGGCGACCCGGCCTTCTCTCCCGACGACCGCTCCCTCGCCTTCACCGGCGTCGGGCCGACCGGCTACAAGGACGTCTACATCCTCCCGTTGAACGAGGACGGCTCGCTCGCCGGTCTCCGCCGGATCACCGACAACGGCTACGCCGAGTCCGATCTCGCCTGGTCGGAGCGGGGGATCTTCCTCTCCTCCGATGCCACCCCCGACGGCCACGCCAACCTGTTCCGGCTCGATCCCGCCACCGGAGTGATGGCGCAGGTCGCCTCCGGCCCCTGGGACATGAAGGACCCCATCCCCACCGACGGCGGCGTGGTGTTCGCCTCCGATCGGCAGGGCCGCTGGGACCTGTATCGGATCGAGGGCGACGTGGTGATGCGGGTGAGCGACGTGGCGACGATGTATCGGCATCCGGCCCAGGGCCCGGTGGGCAGCCTCTACGGCGTCACCGTCTTCGCGGGACGCTTCCGCCTCGCCCGGCTCCCGCCCGTCGAGCAGCTCAAGGCCGAGCCGACGCCGGCGATCGATCCGGCCCGCTCCGCCATCGCGCACGCGCTCCCCCGGCTGCCGCTCCCGGACCCGGCGCCTCCGTACGAGCCGTTCGACCACTTCGGCCTCGACGCGGGGGCGATCGCCGTCGGCACCCAGGCGGTGGCGCTCGGCGGCCTGGCCTTCTCCGATC
>JAEZJH010000605.1 GCA_023436385.1 Pseudomonadota bacterium | reverse complement strand
GTGTTGGCGAGGTAGACAATGGAGACGGCGTTTCGCCCGACCTCCACCCGTCCGAAGTCGAGGAGTCCCGCCGCCTCGCCCTGGGGGTCCGGGGGCAGGGGCACCGCCGGCGACAGCCCCGCGGGCTCCGGGCCGGGCGACGGGTCCGCCCCTCCCCCGCAGGCGCAGAGGAGGGCGGCCAACCCGAGCAAGAGCCCGGTCCGGCGCTGCCGGCGCGCACCCCCACCTCGCGCCGCCCCCGGCGCACCGGAGCGAAGACGAGGTGGGAGGGCGAGGGCCACTACCGCTTCCGGAGGGTGTCCGCCAGCTCGGCGTACAGGTGGATCTGCGCGCGGATGCCCTTGTCGAGATCGGAGAGATCGACGCTCTCGTTCTCGGAGTGGGCGTTGGTCAGCGGATCCTCGACGCCGATGAGGAGCGCCGGCACGCCGCCCAGCTCCTTGGAGAAGGGCTCGACAAAGCCGATCGAGCCGCCGGTGCCGGTGGCCACCGCCTTCTTGCCGTAGCCGGACTCGAGCGCCCTCATCGCCGCGGCGAACGCCGGGTGCGTCGGGTCCGTGTACCACCACTGGCCCGCCGAGTGCGGGTGCACCTCGACGTGCATGCCCCAGGGCACCGCGGCCTTGATCGCGGCGGTGAGCTTCTCGAGGACCTCCTTGGCGTCGAGGTCGGGGACGATCCGGAGGCCGACCCGGGCGTAAGCCGAGGCGTTGAGCACGTTCCGGGCGTCCTTCCGGCTCGAGGCCTGGAAGGCGTTCACCGAGAGCGACGGCTGCCGCCAGTTGGTCTCCCAGGGGTTCCGGTCGCCGAGGATCTCCACGCCGGGGAGCATCCCCGCCTGCTCCCGGAACAGCTCCCGGGAGGTGGGCAGGGAGTCGATGCTCTCCCGCTCGGCGGCGTTGAGCGGCCGCACCTTCTCCGCGATCCCGGGGATGGTGCAGTTGCCCTGCTCGTCCACCAGCGAGGCGAGGCCCTTGATCAGCGCCAGGGTCGGGTCGGGCACCGGGCCGCCCCACATCCCGGAGTGGAGCGGGCTCTTCAGGCCGGAGACCTCGACGTCGACCACCACCAGGCCGCGGAGCGAGGTGGTGATGGTGGGCAGGCCGGTGTCGAAGTTGCCGGTGTCGGTGAGGACGATGGCGTCGGCCCCGAGCAACTCCCGGTGCGTCTTCAGGAGGGTGGAGAGGTGCTCGGAGCCGATCTCCTCCTCGCCCTCGATCAGCACCTTGAGGTTCAGCGGCAGGCCGCCGGCGCCGTGGACCCAGGCGTCACAGGCGCCGCTGTGGAGGACGATGCCGGCCTTGTCGTCGGCGGTCCCGCGGCCGTAGAGCCGGCCGTTCCGCTCGGTCGGCTCGAAGGCGCCGCTCTTCCACTTCTCCGGGTCGCCGGGCGGCTGCACGTCGTGGTGGGCGTAGAGGAGGATGGTGGGGGCGGCGGGATCGGCCGACTTGGCCTCGCCGTAGACATAGGGGAAGGCGCCCTCCACCTCGAGGAGCCGGCAGCCGGTGAAACCGCGCTTCTCCAGGAGTTCCTTCACCGCCAGGGCCGAATTCCGCATCTTCTCCGGGGAGAACTCCTCCCAAGTGGTGAAGGAGCAGCTGGGGATCCGCACCAGGTTCTTCAGGTCTTCCACGTGTTCCTGGCGGGTCGCCTCGTAGCGGGCCAGGGCCTTCTTCACTCGGTCGTTCATCGGGTTCCTCCTGGGTGGCGGAAGGTGTATCGCCCCCGCCGTCCGGCGTCCACCGTCCCAGGAGGCCGCCCGGCGACGAAATGAAAGCCGGCGCCGCCCCCGCCCGCCGGAAAGCCTGTCCCCCACCGCGTCCGTCAATTTGCCCCTTTCAAATCCCGAGCGTTTTGCGCTACAAGTTCGAGTTGCTTTCGGGTGCGACGCGTGCCTCGCGTCCGCACGGGGGTGAACCCACAGGACCGAAGAGTTGCGGGCGGGAATTCCCGCCGGCCGAGCAAGGAGCGACGATGGCGACCAGCCTGACGACGACGAAGCTCATCCAGCACGCCGTGGAGAAGGCCCAGAAGGCCAAGATCGAGGTCAGCAAGAAGCAGGCGCAGGCCGTTGTGAACAGCTTCCTCGAGGCGATCGCCGAGGAGGTTCGCACGGGCGGCAAGGTCAACCTGAAGAACTTCGGCGTCTTCCGGCGGCACACCAAGCCGGCCCGCCCGAAGCGCCAGGGCCGGAACCCCGCCACCGGCGAGGAGATCACCATCGCCGCGAAGCCGGCGCAGAACGTGATCAAGTTCCGCCCGGCCAAGCCGTGGAAGGAGGCGGTGGCCAAGGCCCGCGCCCCCAAGAAGGCCAAGGAGTAGTCGCACCTTCGCCGTGTCGGTTCCGCGAGCCCCGGCCGCCAGGTCGGGGCTCGTTGCGTTTGATCGGCCGGCCGCCGGCCCGGCCCTCCAGGGGCCCTGCGCCTGTCTCCCGCGCGCCTTACCCTCCCCTGGCCCGTGACCGCCCCCCCGCAGGACCTCGCTCGCGAGATCTTCTCCCGGGCCGCCGACCGGATCGCCCGCGAGCGGCCGCCGTCGGCGGTGTATCGGCTCCAGCTCCACGCCCACTTCACCTTCGACGACGCGGCCCGGGTCGTTCCCTACCTCGCCCGGCTCGGGGTGAGCCACCTCTATTCGTCGCCGTATCTGCAGGCGGCGCCCGGCTCGACCCACGGCTACGACGTGGTCGACCACGGCCGGATCTCCCGGGAGCTCGGCGGCGAGGAGGCCCTGGATCGGCTGGTGGCGACCCTCGCCGCCCACGGAATGGGCCACGTCCTCGACTTCGTCCCCAACCACATGGGGATCGGGCCGGCCAATCCCTACTGGGAGGACGTGCTCGAGAACGGACCGTCGTCGGTCCACGCCCGGCGCTTCGACGTCGACTGGAGGCCGGTGAAGGACGAGCTGGAGAACAAGGTCCTCCTCCCCATTCTCGGCGATCAGTACGGCGCGGTGCTCGAGGCGGGCGAGCTGCGCCTCGTCCTCCAGAACGGCTCCTTCACCGTGCGCTATTACGAGCACCGCCTCCCCATCAACCCCCGGCAGTACGCCCGCGTCCTCCGGCACCGGCTCCCGGCGCTGGAGGACCGCCTCGGCAAGGACGACCAGCGGCTGCAGGAGCTCCTCTCCATCGCCACCGCCTGCGACAACCTCCCCCACCGCACCGACGTCGAGCCGGCCAAAGTGGAGGAGCGGCACCGGGAAAAGGAGATCATCAAGCGGCGGCTGGCGGCGCTGATGGAGGCCAGCGCAGAAATTCGAGACTTCCTGGAGGAGAACGTCCGGGACTTCAACGGGCGGCCGGGCGATCCGCGCTCCTTCGACCTCCTCGACGGGCTCCTCGACGCCCACGCCTACCGGGTGGCCCACTGGCGGGTGGCGGGCGAAGAGATCAATTACCGGCGCTTCTTCGACATCAACGAGCTGGCGGCGATCCGTATGGAGGACCCGGGGGTGTTCGCCGACGCCCACCGGCTGGTGCTTCGGCGCTTCGGCGAGGGGAAGCTCCAGGGGCTCCGCATCGATCACCCCGACGGCCTCTACGCTCCCAAGGAGTACTTCCGGCGGCTGCAGGAGGGCGCCTTCCTGGCGGTGTGTCGCGACACCTGGTCCCGGCTCGCCGCCGAGGGCCGGGCCGACGGCGACGTCCGCCGCTGGGAGACGGCGCTCGAGCCCGAGCTCCGGGACCGCTACGCCCGGGCCACCGCCGGGCCCGGATCGCCCCTGGCGCGCCCGCTGTATCTGGTGGTGGAGAAGATCCTCGGCCGGGGCGAGATCGTCCCGGAGGACTGGGCGGTCCAGGGCACCACCGGCTACGAGTTCCTCAACGAGGTGAACGGGCTTCTGGTCGAACGCTCCGCGGAGAAGGCCCTCGACGAGATCTACCTCCGGTTCACCGGCGCGGGGCTCGACTACCACGAGGGCGTCTACACGGCGAAGAAGCTGATCCTCGCCACCTCGATGTCGAGCGAGGTGGAGATGCTCGCCCACCAGCTGAACCGCCTCAGCGAGGCCAACCGCCGCACCCGGGACTTCACGCTGGGGAGCCTCCGGCAGGCGATCGTCGAATACATCGCCGCCTTCCCGGTGTATCGGACGTACGTCGACGGAACCTCCCCCGCCGACGAGCGGGACCGCCGCTACATCGAGCAGGCGGTGGCCCGGGCCCGGGCCCGGAACCCCACCACCCCGGCCTCGATCTACCTCTTCCTCCGGGACATCCTCCTCGGCCGCCCCGACCCCAACCTCGACGAGTTCCAGCGTCCGGCGCGAGTCCACTTCGTGATGCGGCTCCAGCAGCTCACCGGCCCGGTGACCGCCAAGGGCGTGGAGGACACCGCCTTCTACCGCTACCACCGCCTCCTCTCGCTGAACGAGGTGGGCGGCGACCCGGCGCACTTCGGCACCGCCCCGGCGGAGTTCCACCAGGCCAACGCCGCCCGGCTCGCCCGGCACCCCGGCACCTTCCTGGCCACCGCCACCCACGACACCAAGCGCGGCGAGGATCTCCGGGCCCGGGTGGACGTGCTCAGCGAGCTCCCGGCGGAATGGAAGCGGGCGCTCTCCCGCCTCTCCAAGGCCGCCCGGCCCTACCGGACCGCCGTCGCCGAGGAGCGCGTCGCCCCCGACCGCAACGAGGAGTACCTGCTCTTCCAAACCCTCGCCGGCTTCTGGCCGGACCGCGAGGTCGCGCCGGAGGAGCACGCCGTCCTCGCCGCCCGGGTCGAGGCCTTCGCCCTCAAGGCGGCCAAGGAGGCCAAGGTCCACACCAGCTGGACCAACCCCGATCCCGCCTGGGAGGAGGCGATCGCCGCCTTCGTCCGCGGGGCGCTCCGCGACCCAACCTTCCTCGCGGAGCTGGCGGCGCTGGTGCGGAGGATCGCGCCGGCCGGCCGGGTCAACTCGCTGGCCCAGACCGTGCTGAAGGTGGTCTCGCCCGGCGTGCCCGACGTCTACCAGGGCTCCGAGCTCTGGGATCACGCGCTGGTCGATCCCGACAACCGCCGCCCGGTGGACTTCGCCGCCCGGGAAGCGACCCTCGAGCGGCTGGTGGAGCGGGCCACCGCGGGATCGCCGGCAGAGCTGGCCCGGGAGCTGTGGGGCGCCGCCGAGGACGGTCGGGTGAAGCTCTACGTCCTCGCCCGGGCCCTCCGGCTCCGGCAGGACGACCCCGGCCTGTTCCTCTCCGGCGACTACGTACCCCTCGCCCCCAGCGGCCCCAGGGCCGGCCACGTGGTGGCCCTCTCCCGGCGCCGGGGGTTTCGCCAGGCGATCGCGGTGGTGCCACGCCTGGTGGCGAACCTCCTCGACGAGCCGGAGCCGTGGGAGGGAACCCACCTGCTCCTTCCCGCCGGTTCCGGCCGCACCGCCTGGCGCGATGTCTTCACCGGCGCGATCCACCACCCGGCGGCCCACCGGGGCGAGCAGGCGCTGCCGCTTTCGGCGCTCTTCCGCGACCTGCCGGTGGCCCTCCTCGAGCCCGCCTCCTAGCGAACCGCCGCCCCCGCGCTCGGTCACCCGGAGGGCCCGCCCGCATGTTGCTCGGGCCGTTCCTCCGACCGGGAGGGGGGATCTCGACCCGGCGGCGCCGCTGCTCCACCATTGCCGGGAACTGGGAGGCCAACGTGACGCGTTCCGCAGGGATCCTGTTGCCGCTGTTCTCGGTGCGCACGACGCGGGGCTGGGGGATCGGCGAGTATCCGGATGTCGGCGCGATCGCGCCCTGGCTCGCCGGGGGCCGGGTCTCCGTGCTGATGCTCCTGCCCTTGAACGAAGCGGCGCTGGGACAGGACAGCCCCTACACCACGGCCTCGGCCTTTGCCCTCGATCCGATCTACATCCGCCTCGCCGAGGTTCCGGAGTTCGAGGCGCTGGGCGGGGAGGCGGCGCTCCCGCCTGAGGAGCGGGAGCTCTTGGAGGCGCTCCGGGGCCGGGCCACGGTCGACTACCCCGGGATCCGGCGGCTGAAGAACCGCTGGCTCGGCCGGGCCTTCCGCCACTTCCACGAGAGCGGCGCCGCCCGGGGCGGCGAGCGGGCCGACGACCTGGCCGCCTTCCGCGAGGAGCAGCGCCAGTGGCTCGAGGGCTACCTCCTCTGGCGGGCGCTCAAGGAGGAGCAGCCGGAGGGCAGCTGGCGCTCGTGGCCCGAGGGTCCTCGCACCAAGGAGCCGGCCGCCCTCGCGGAGGCGGCTCGCCGCCTCGACCCGGCGATGCGCTTCTTCGAATACCTGCAGTGGCAGGCCTTCCGGCAGCTGGCCAAGGGCCGGCGGGAGGCGGCGGCGGCCGGGGTCCGGCTGGCCGGCGACCTCCCGTTCTTGGTGGCGGAGGACTCGGCCGACGTCTGGGCCCGGCAGCGGGAGTTCCGCTTCGACGCCACCGTGGGCGTGCCGCCCGACGCCTACAGCGCGGAGGGACAGGACTGGGGACTTCCGGTCTACGACTGGGAGGCGATCGCCCGGGACGGCTACGCTTGGCAACGGGAGCGCGGGGTGGCGGCCGCCCGGCTCTACGACCTCCTCCGGATCGACCACGTGGTCGGCTTCTATCGGACCTACGCCCGCCCACTCGACAAGACGCGACCGCACCACTTCGTGCCGCCCGACGAGCCCTCGCAGCGGAAGCAGGGCGAGGAGGTGATGGCGGCGTTTCGCGCCGGCGGGGTGGAGCTGATCGCCGAAGACCTGGGGACGGTGCCGAACTTCGTGCGGGAGTCCCTGACGCGCCTGTCGATCCCGGGCTATCGCGTGCTTCGCTGGGAGAAGGACGGCGGCGTGTTTCGCGATCCGGCCCAGTGGCCCGCGCTCTCGGTGGCCACCACCGGCACCCACGATTCGGAGCCGATCGCCGCCTGGTGGGACGAACTCGACGAGCACGAGCGCCGGGCCGTCCACGAGCTCCCGGCGCTCCGGGGCCTCGACGCGACGCAGACCTCCCGCTTCGGACCGCCGGTCCACGAGGCGCTCCTCGAGGCGGTCTACGGCTCGGGCTCGGACCTCCTGCTCCTGCCGATCCAGGACGTCTTCGGCCTCCGGGAGCGGATCAACCTCCCGGGCACGGTGAGCGAGGAGAACTGGTCCTACCGGCTCCCCTGGACGATCGGGAATCTCGCCCGGGAGCCGATGGCCCAGGCGGGAATGGCCCGGCTCGCCGACCTCGCGGTCCGGCACGGTCGGGCAGGCTGATCCGGCTACGTGGCCAGCGCCACGGCGAGGAGCGGCACACCCACGGCGGCGGCGAGGAAGAGCCAGGCCGCCGGCCGACCGAAGTTGAGGGTGAGGCCGATCCCGATCCGCTTCGGGACCAACACCGCGGGATCGTGGGGCGCGTAGTAGAAGAGCCCGCCCCAGCGCCAGTCGCTCTCCCGGCCGGACGCCGCCGACGCGCCGGGAAGGCCCCGGATCGCCGCCTGGATCCGGGAGAGGCGCGGGAGCCAGTACGCGAGGACCAGGCTCAGGCCCACCACCGCCAGCGCCACCGCCATCCACGGGCCGTAGACGAGGAGCGCCTCGCCGCCCGGCAGGCTGCCGGCGGCGATCGAGAGCGCCACCGTGGCGAGCACCAGGTTGGTCACCAGCATCGAGGCCTCGGTCGCCCGGACCTGCCCCAACCGCCGCTGTCGGTCGAGCACCGCGAGCCCCTCGACCTCCCGGGTTGCCGGCGCCGACCGCTCCGCCTCGAGCGCGGAGGTGACCAGCCAGAGGAGGCCGTAGCAGCCGGCCATGATCGCGAAGAGGACCCACAGCTCGTCGGGGCTGCCGTAGCGGCTCGGCGTCCCGTCGATCCCGAACTGCATCGGGACGCGCTCCGGAAGGCGCGAGCGGAGGGCGAGGAACACCGCCGGGGCCACCAGCACCACGGCGAGGTTGGCCACTTCGAGGGGGAGGGACCGGAGGCGCATGGTTCCGGGATAGCCGAGGCGCGGGGCGCCCGCAACGGGTGCGTGGCCGCCCCGGGATGGATCGCCTGGGGTTCTCCCCAGCTTGCCCCGGCCCGCGGACAGGAGCACCATTCCCCACGCTCGTTTCACGCAGGGCGTCAACGCCGACCGCGTCCGCGAGGGGGGATCGGCGCGCCGCGGAACGAGCGGGGGTGGTGCCCCGATATCGGGGTCGGCGTCGTGAACGCCGGGGTCTTCACCGACCTCCCGGTCGCCTCAGGCGGCCGGGAGGTCGCGGAAAAACCGGCTCACCAGCGCGGCCCTGCCGTCGCAGTCGGACTTCTTCAGCAAGAGCCCGACGTGCAGTTCCACCGTCTTCACGGTGGTGCCGAGGTCCTCCGCGATCTCCCGGTTCGAGCGGCCGCGGACGATGCCCTCGAGGGCCTGGGTCTGCCGTGGGGTGAGATGCCAGGCCTCGATCGCCGCGCCGAGCCGCCGCTCGATTTCGTCGGCGCGGCCGGCCCCGGCGCGATCGAGCGCCAGGGCGATCCACGGCACCAGCGTGTCGAAGACCGTCCCGTTGTCGCCGGTGGTCTGCAGGTCGATCTCGACGTGGCCCAGCGACCGCTCGCCCACCTGGAGCTTGCGAATCTGCTTGGTGGGCGGAACCGGCTCCTCCCGGATCAGCACCCGGGTTTCGCCCCCGGACTCGACGACGGCCAGGTACCGGGAGAGGAACCGCTCCCGGGCGATGGTGGCCAACGTGGCGTCGATCGCCCCGCGATCGGGCGCGTCGACCAGCGACCGTCCCAGGCGACCGGCCATCTCCGCGACGAAACCGTGGCCCAGCCCCATCTCCATCGCCTCGGCGAGGATCTCGGGGTCGTTGACCGGCCGCGGGCGGATCCGCGCGATCCGCCCGCCCAGGGTCCGGGAGGCCGGCGGGCGGATCAGGTAGACCGCGTGGCGGCCGGAGACCTCCGCGTCGACGTGGGCCGGAGGATGGCCGACCAGGAGCGGGAAGCCCTCGCTGGTCCCCACCGTGCCGATGAAGAACTCGGGCGAGGGCCGGTACCGGTCGGGGACGCGGATCTCGTAGCGGATGCGGCCGTCGGGCAGCTCCTCGACCCGGGTTCCCACGTTCCAGAACATCCGGGTGGTCATCCGCTCCGGCAGATACAGGAAGAGGAGCCGGGGAGAGACGAAGAGGCTGGCGATCGCCCGGAGCCGGGGATCGAGGCCCACCTCCTCCCGGAGGAAGGCCGCCAGCTTCCACGGGCCGCCCATCGCCGCGGCCACGCGCTCGTCGAGCACGGGGAAGTCGTCCCAGCCGTAGCGCTCGAGGCCGGGCGCGAGCGGGATGGGGAGCCCCTCGACCAGCTGCCGCGGATCGATGCCCCGCCGCCGGCAGCCGTCGAGGACCATCCGAACGATCAGCCCGGAGACCTCGTCGCCGGCGTCCATCTCACTCCCGTTCATCCCCGACACACAACGTAGCCGAGCCGGCGGTCGGCCGCAAACTGGTGATCGCCTCGCCTCGCCCCGAGGACCGGCTATTCGACCGCCGTCTCCGTCCGGTGCCGGGCGAGCGGAAGGATCGGCCGGCGCGAGAGCCGGAGGAACCGGACCACCAGGGCGATCGCCACCGCGGTGAGACCGGCGCAGAGCCCCCACCAGAGCCCGGCGACCCCGAGTCCCAGGCCGAAGCCCAGGGTCATGGCGATCGGCAGACCGATCCCCCAGTGGCCGACCAGGTTGGCAAGGAAGGGAAAGCGGGTGTCGGCGGCGCCCCGGAGGACGCCCGCGCCCACGCCCTGCAGGCCGTCGGAGAGTTGGAAGACCGCCGCCACCGCCAGGAGGGGGACGGCCGCGGCGATCACCTCGGGATCGTCGGTGAGGATCCGCACGAAGGTCCCGGGGAAGAGGAAGAAGAGGAGCCCGGCGCCGGCCATGAAGGCGCCGCCGGCGGCGATGGCGGTGAGCCCCGCCCGCCGGGTCCCCGGCGAATCCCCGGCGCCGATCGCCCGGCCGACCCGGACCGCGCCGGCGGCCCCGACCCCGACGGCCACGGTGAAGGAGAGGCTGGCCAGGGTGAGGGCGATCTGGTGGGAGGCGACGGCCAGGGTGCCGACCTTCCCGGCGAGGAGACCGGTGAGGGAGAAGATCCCCACCTCCGCGCCGAACTGGAGGCC
>JAEZJH010000602.1 GCA_023436385.1 Pseudomonadota bacterium | reverse complement strand
GGCGGGAGCCGTGTCGGCGTCACCGGCGTCTGGCTCTCCGGCTCGGTGCCTCCGCCGGCGGGCTTCACCGCCGCCGATCCGTTGGAGGCGGTGAAGCGCGAGGTGGCGGCGCTCCGGAAGGCGGGGGCGGACCTGGTGGTGGTCCTCGCCCACGGCACCCAGGCGGCGGCCGTCGAGGTCGCCGGGCTCGAGGGCGTGGACCTGGTCCTCCCCGCGCACCAGGGCAGCTCCGGGGCCCCGCGGCAGGCCGCGCCGGACCGGGGCTTCGTGCTCGGCTCCGGGTACGAAGGCCGGGCGGTCCTCCAGATCGACCTCACCCTCGGCCACCCCGGGCCGCTCGTCGACGGCAGCGCCGCCGACCGGGCCCGCCGCGAGCTGGGCGGGATGCAGGGCGCGCTGGGCAACGCCGAGCGGCTTCACGCCGAGGCCAAGACCGCCGAGGAGCGGGAGCTTCGGGGCCGGACGCTCGAGGCCTACCGGAAGCGCGTCGCGGAGCTGAAGGCCGTGGCCGCGACGCAGCCGACGGGCGCCGCCAACACCTTCTACTCCCGGAGCCGCGTGCTCGGGCAGACCGCGCCGGACGACGAGGTCTGGGCGGAGAAGCTGCGGCGGGTGGAGGAGAAGTACCCGAGTCGGCACTAACGTGGCCGTGGGCCGGGGGGCCCACGGCTACGGCGACCCGGGGGATCGGGGCGGTCACGGAAACCTGCCCGCGGGGCAGGTTTCCGCTACGTGAGCGGGCGGAGTCGCTCCGCCCGCGCGTGCACCGCGTCGAAGGCGGCGAGGAAGATCGAGGTCACCGGCACCGCGAGGAGCGCGCCGGCGAACCCGAAGCTCCGCTCGCCGGCGAGGATCACCAGGGCGATCACCGCCGGGTGGATCTTCGCGGCGTGGCCCATGATCTTCGGGTTCAGCAGGTACGCCTCGAGGGCGTGGATCGCCAGGATCCACGCCAGGGCCAGGAGCGCCGTCCGCCAGGACTGGGTCAGCGCCACCACCACGATCGGGATCGAGGAGAGGATCGAGCCGAAGATCGGGATGAAGGTGAGCACCGTCGCCACCAGCCCGAGGAGGAACGCGAACTTCACCCCGAGCAGCAGGAGGCCGGCAAAGGTGAGGATCCCGTTGACCAGGCAGATCACCAGCTGCCCGCGGATCACCCCGGAGAGCTTGTCGTCCACCCGGCGCAGGAACTCGTCGAAGCCGGGACCCCAACCCTCGGGCACCAGGCTCCGGAACCAGTTCGTCACCTTCTGAACGTCGAGCAGCAGGAACGCCGCCACCATCAGCACGAAGAAGAAGACGAACAGCCCGTCGACCACGCCGCCGAGGAGCCGCCGGGAGAAGCCGACCACGTCGAGGAGGTGGCGGCTCACCCAGGCCGAGACGCCGGCGAGGGCATCGCGGAGCGCGCTTTCGAGGTCGAGGGTGACCCGCGGGCCCCGGTCGTCCCCGGGGTCGCCGCCCAGGTCCAAGGGGATCCCGTACCGCTCGAGCCACACCTCCGCGGAGCCGACGTAGCCGCCGATCGCCTCCGGGGTGAGCTCGTTGACGAAGTCCCGGAGCTCCGCGATCAGCCGCACCAGCTCCCGGTAGAGCTGCGGGAGCGCGGCGAGGACGAAGACGGCCACCAGGGCGAAGAAGGCCAGGTAGAGGACCACCACCGCCAGCCAACGGGGGACGCGGTGGCCCCGGATCTCCACCCGCGCCAGCCGATCGACCAGCGGCGCCACCACGTAGGCGATGAAGAAGGCGGCCACCGCCGGGCCCAGGGCGGTCCGGAACGTCACCAAGGCGGCCAGGAGAGCGGCCCACAGCCCGAAGAGAAGGAGAAAGTGTCGTCGTCGGGGGGACGAGCTCGAGCGCGGGGTCTCCACCGGCCATGGTCTAGTGGAGGGGTCGGTCGAAAGCAATGCGTTTGACCGTACCTAGAGCCGTCTGATAAACGGACGACCGCGGATTTCCTCTGTTTCGGGCCCGCTGGGCCCGCCCCGTCCCACGGAGTTCGAGCTCATGACCCACTCCCGGTTCTTGGATCCGAGGTACTTGCTGGCGGCCGTGCTGGCGCTTGGGCTCGGCACCGTCATCTACGCCTGCTCGGGCGGCGACGAAGGGCCCGGCGAGGAGGGCAAGGGCGGCACCGGCGGGGCCGGCCCCGGCGTCGAGGTCTGCGACAACGCCCTCGACGACGACGAGGACGGCAAGATCGACTGCCTCGATCCCGACTGCGAGGACACGGAGATCTGCTGCCCCGGTGGCCTCTGCCGCACGCAGTGCGGGGTGAACGGCCAGGCGGATTGCCAGGCGAAGCTCAGCGGGTCGATCAACATGGTCTGCTCGCCGGAGAACGTCTGCGAGCACGCCGGCCAGGTGGACGAGGAGGGCCACATCCGCCGGGGCGAGGCCCTGATCTGGTCGCAGATGGCAGAGGTTTCCGCCATGCACTACCAGGGCGAGCAGCTCATGGTGCTCTCGTCCGACCGGCCGGGGACGGACGAGAAGGTCACCTGCGACAAGATCATGTACCGCCAGCTCGACCCCACCGATCCGAAGCAGGTGAACGTGGTCCACGAGACCGCGGTCAAGGTGAGCGCCAAGCAGGACGTGATCAACGCCCCCGCCTTCGGCGTGCCGGTCCCCAAGGAAGGCCAGAAGCTGATCGCGGTGATGCGCTTCTTCAGCGCCGCTCCGGACGCCTACGGCGAACCCCGGGGCGACATCGTCGGCGAGGGCTGCGCCGAGTTCGACACCATCCCCGAG
>JAEZJH010000534.1 GCA_023436385.1 Pseudomonadota bacterium | reverse complement strand
TTGTTGATGGTGGCGAGGGCGTCCTCCTGCAGGGTCACCATTCGCTGCTGCGGGTAGTGCCAGCCGACCTTGTTGAACACCGCGTCCACCTGGATCACCGCGGCCTTGTAGGTCCGGGGGTGGGCGTAGTCGAATTCCACCGTGCCGGTGGTCCCCAGGCCCCCGTCGGCGTCGAAGAACCGGGGCGCCTGCCCGGAGACGACGAGGTCCCCGGCGTCGTCGATACACGGCTCGTGGAAGGGCGCGCTGGGCATCGGCGGCGCCCCGTTGGTGACGAAGGGTCCGTTCCGCAGGGTCCCGTCGAGGTTCACCGCGGTGCTGGGGTGCTCCCGGATCGCGTGGTAGGCCATCGCCGTCTGTTCGACGTCGGTGCCCTCCTCCGGGAAATACACCGGCTTGGCCCGGGTCATCCGCTTGGAGAAATCGAGACGGCTCTCGATCGAGACGGCGGCGCCGCCGGCCGCGTAGCCGTCGAGGGTGTGGCGGGGGAGCCCCCCGTCGTGTCCGCCGGCGGAGCCGATCAGCGCCGGGCGATCGGCGAAGAGCGGGTTGTCCCCGGCCACCAGCGCCGCGGCCTGGGAGGTCGAGAGCAGGTCGAGGGGCGGCGTCGGCGCCCGCTGCCCTACGGTCTGCTCGATGCCGCCGATCCAGAAGGGGAAGCCGGGGTTCTGGTGGCGCTGGATCACCCGGGCGTTGCTGCCAGTGGGGACGGGCGTGCCGCCGTCCTCCGGCCGAAACTCCGAGGCCACCGTGGTGGTGGGCTTGGGGACCACCTCGACGCGGCCGGGGACCGGGGCCATCGGCTTGCCCGGAAGCGGGACCACCGCCGGGATCGGGGTGCCGGCGACGATCTCGCCATCCGGGAGGGCCCGGGTACCGGGCGCCGGCGTGCCATCCTGAAGGCCGAAGGGCTGGGTGTGGAAGGAGCCGCCGCTCACCGCCAGCGGGGTTCCGGTCTCGAGGACGTCGTGGGTCCGGGCCAGCTCCCACATCCCCTGGGCGAAGTGGGGATAGAAGTGGCAGTGGAAGATCGCGTCACCGGCGGTCTTGTTTCGATTACCGAGGCCCCCGAAGACCAGCTCGTAGGTGTATCCGGCGCCGGGCCCGATCCCCTGGGCGTCGATGTAGTTCGAGTTGTCGTCGTTGGGGTTGAAGAGCCACTGGTGGTTGTGCAGGTGGAAGACGTGGTGCTCCTTGCCGGAGTGGAGGTTCCGGTACTTCACCCGGTCGCCGATGTAGCCGTGATGGACGTTGGAGGGATCGTCCGGGAAGAAGGCCCGGGTGGCCTTGGGGCCGGTGGACCCGGGCGGCGGCTGCTGGTTGGGGCCCAGGGCCTCGAGGCCGAAGTTGGCCGGCACATCCACCAGCATCGCCGGGTCGCCGACGGTGAAGGCGGAGAGGAAGAACTCCTCGTACGAGCAGTCGAGGCAGTCGTGCATCGGCCCGACCCGCAGCCGGTTGGCGAGGATCTCGGCGCCGATCCCCCCGGAGCCGTAGTTGATGAAGAAGCTGTCCCGGACGCCGTGCAGCGTGTGGGTGAGCACCGGATCCTCGAAGAACCCCGGGAACGCCTGGGCCGCCGCGTTGTCGTCGTGGAAGACCACGGTGTATTCGCGGAAGGGATCGAGGCGGTTCGGGATCGACGGGTTCTGCTTGCCCAGCTCCTCGAGGGGGTAGGTGGAGGGCGGGAAGCTGCCGTCGGGGTTGGGGCCGGTGATCACCGCGTTGATGTCGGAGTGGACCAGCTCGTTCCCCGGGGTGAGCATCGCCAGGACCGGCAGGCCCGCCTTGCCCTCCCGGCACCAGACGCCGTTGGGGCAGTCGTCCGGGTAGGTGGCGTAGTAGTCGAGGACCGGCTGGCCCTGCGCCGTCTCGCCGCGGATGGCCAGGCGCAGCTCCTCCTCGGTGACCTGGCTGCGGAAGAAGCTCGCCAGCGGCGGCTCGACGTTGACCACCGCGAACATCCCGTTGGGACTGTTCCCGGCGCTCCCCTCGCCGCCGAAGGTGGCGCCGTGGCTGGTCACCAGGTACGCGCCCTCCTTCGGCGCGTAGAACCGGTAGGTGGCCTGGCCTCCGGACCCCACCAGCGAGGAGGGGTTCCTCCCGACGAAGGAGGCGTCGTCGGCGATCGAGGTCAGCAGCTCGAGCCCGTGGGGATGGAACCCGGCGTACCGGTCGGCGACCTGGTCGTTGATGCCCAGGACGAAGAGCAGGTTGCCGACGAACACCGGCGGCGGCGGTTTCCGGGGGTTGGCCGCCGGGGTGAGGAGGTTCTGGAAGTGGACCGTGAGGCAATCGCCGGCGGCCGCCCGGAGCACCAGTGGCCGGGGGCGCTTGTCGGGACGCAGGGCCACCCGGCCCGGCACCGCGGCGCCGCCCCGGGTGAGCGGCAGCCCGGTGTCGAGGTTCACCGCGTCCCGCTCTAGGGCGTAGACGATCCCGTTGACGTTCTGGGCGCCCAGCCGGTTGAACATCAGGGGCTGGTCGAAGACCACCACCCTGGCGGTGACCGTGCGCGCGCACTCCGCGGCTCCGAGCGCCGCGCCCGGCGCCGCCAGAAGCAGCGCTGCCGCCGCCACCGCCGCCGTCACCCACCCCACCGGCAACCCGCCGGCACGCCTTCCGCCCATCTTCCCTCCCCGTGCGGTGAG
>JAEZJH010000471.1 GCA_023436385.1 Pseudomonadota bacterium | reverse complement strand
TCGCGCTTCTCCATGCCCTCGCGCACGTGCTCCTCGTGGAGGCGGCGGGCGAGCTGGAGCAGGTTGTTGGTGTTGCCCGGGTCCATCGCGTTCGCGTCGAAGCCCGACGGCGCATACGGCTGCGGCTGCTCGACCGCGGGAGCGGGAGCGGCGGCGACGGGCGCCGGGGCCGGGGCCGGCGGCTTCGGCGGCTCCTGGTCCTTGCGGATCGCCTCGCCCAGCTCGGGGATCAGCGGCAGCCGCTTCTCGTTGGCGTACAGCTTGTCCATGGTCAGGCAGAGGTCCTCGCGGCTGTAGCCGGGCTCCTCCGCGAGCCGGGCCATGGCGATGGCGTCCTCGGGGCAGACCTGCACGCACAGCTCGCAGAAGCAGCACGCCTCGAGGTCGAGGGTGAAATCGCTCGAGTAGCCCCGCTTCTTCCCGGTGATCGGCGACTCCTTCTTCTCGCCGGTGACCGTGATCACGCCCGAGGGGCAGATGTTCTGGCACTTCTTGCAGCCGATGCAGCGCTCGTCGCCGGCCTCGTCGTGGAGGAGGGCGAAGCTGGCCCGGTACCGCGGCGCCCGTTCGCGAGTGTGGAACGGGTAGTCGTAGCAGGTACCCTTGCGAAACATGTTCTCGAAGGTGACGGTGAGAGCCCGGAGGCTCGACCGGATCGGCTTGCTCACGAGTGGACCCCCGGGAAGAAGTGGACCCAGACCGCGGCGGCCATCAGCACCGCCAGGCTCGCGGGGATGAGCACCTTCCAGCAGAAGTTCATCAGCTGGTCGGGGCGCAGACGCAGGTACGTCCAGCGGACCCAGAGGACGACCGTGAAGAGGATGCAGGTCTTGCAGGTGAGCCAGAGGATCGCCATCCACCAGGTGTCCGGACCGGGGCCCTCGAAGCCGCCCAGGAAGAGCGCCGCGCCGGTGGCCGAGCCGATGATCAGGTGGGCGTACTCCGCCAGGTAGAAGAGGCCGAACTTCATGCCGGCGTAGTCGGTGAGCACGCCGCTGACCAGCTCCGCCTCCGCCTCCGGGATGTCGAACGGGGTTCGGTTGGCCTCGGCGAGCAGGCTGAGGAAGAAGATCACGAAGGCGACCAGGCCCGGGCCCGGGGGCCAGAGCGCGAACCAGCGGTAGCCGGCCTGCGCCTCGGCGATCTCCCCGAGGCTCATCGACCCGGCGAGCACCACCGGGACCAGCGCCGCGATCACCATCGGGATCTCGTAGGAGACCGACTGGGCCACGGCGCGCATCCCGCCGATGACGCCGTACTTGTTCCCCGAGGACCAGCCCGCCATCCACGTCGGGATCACCATCATCGAGCCCAGGGCGAGCACGAAGAGGATGCCGATGTTGAGGTCGGCTACCGCCACGCCGGCGGCCAGCGGGATCACCGCGGCCGAAGAGACGGTGAGCAGGAAGGCGAGGAAGGGGGCGAGGGTGTAGAGCTTGCGGTCCGCGACGTCGGGGACCACGTCCTCCTTCACCATCAGCTTGAGGGCGTCGGCGATCGGCTGCAGGAGGCCGGAGGGACCGGTGACGGAGACGCCGATCCGGCCCTGCATCCGGGCGGCGAACTTCCGCTCCCACCAGGTGGCCCAGGCGACCATGGTCAGCACCACGGTGACCAGGGCGGCGCCCAGCCAGAGGCCGTGGAGCCAGGGATTCTGCTCGAAGAGCTCGAGGACGCCGCTCATCGATCGGCCTCACCCATGATCGGATCGAGGGAGCCCAGGACCGCCACCACGTCCGAGACGGTGACGCCGGGGAGGAGGTAGGGGAGCGCGGAGAGCGCGTGGTACGACGGCGCCCGGAACTTCACCCGGTACGGGTTGGGGGTTCCGTCCGAGACCACGTAGGTGCCCAGCTCGCCGCGGGGGCTCTCGATGCCCACGTAGGCATCGCCCTTCGGCGGCTTCACCGCGTTGGGCATGGTCACCGCCGCCTTGCGGCCGAGGATCGGGCCCTCGGGGATCCCGTCGAGGAGGGCGCTGGCGATGCGGAGCGACTCCTCCATCTCCTGCATCCGCACCAGGTACCGGGCGTAGACGTCGCCCTCCGTGGCGGTGAAGGTCTTCACCTCGATCTCGTCGTAGGCCGCGTACGGCTGCGAGACCCGGAGGTCGTGGGCCACGCCGCTGGCGCGGAGCATCGGGCCGCCGATGCCCAGCTCCATGGCCAGCTCGGGCTCGAGGTAGCCCAGGCCGACGGTGCGGGCCCGGAAGATCGGGTTGTCGTCGAGCATCGCGTGGTGCTCGGGCAGCCGCGCCAGGATCTCCTTGGCGACCGCCTTGGCCTTCGCCGCCCACCCCGGGGTGAGGTCGTGACGGACGCCGCCGACCTGCACGTAGTTGTAGTGCATCCGGGCGCCGGCCAGCTCCTCGAAGAGGTCGATGATCAGCTCGCGCTCGCGGAACGCGTACATGAAGACCGACCCGCCGCCGCCCATGGCGCCGCCGATGTCGTTGCAGAAGGTGCCGAGCCAGAGGAGGTGGCTCGCCACGCGCTGCAGCTCCGCGACGATGGTGCGGAGGTAGCGGGCGCGCCGCGGCACCTCCGTGCCCTCGAGCTTCTCGAAGGCCATGCAGACCGCCAGCTCGTTGATCATCGCCGACACGTAGTCGTGCTTGTCGACGATCGGCGGGACCTGCACGTAGGTGAGCTTCTCGCAGAGCTTCTCCGCGCCGCGGTGGAGGTACCCGAGGTACGGGACCGCCTTCACCACCTTCTCGCCGTCGAGCCAGAGCTTGATCCGGAGGACGCCGTGGGTGGAGGGGTGCTGCGGCCCGAAGTTGAGGACCATCAGGTCCCCTTCGGGATCGTAGTCGGCAAGGTCGAGATGCGGGTCCACCCGCCGCGCCGGGGGCGCGATCTTGGTTGCGGTCTGCACGCTATCTCCAGGGCCGGTGCGGGGTGTCGATGGCGTAGGACTTCTGGAGCGGGTGGCCCTCCCAGTCCTCCGGCAACATGATCCGCCGGAGGTCGGGGTGGCCCTCGAAGACCACGCCCACCAGGTCGTAGGCCTCGCGCTCCTGCCAGTCGGCTCCCGCGAAGACCGGGAAGAGGGTCGGGACCGTGGTGCCCGTCTCCACCCGGCAGCGGAAGAGGTACTCGTTCCCGGTGGCGACGTTGCGGAGGCCGTAGGCCACCGCGAACTCGGCGGGCTTGGCCGGCTCCACCGTCCCGTCGGCCTTCTTCTTCTCGGGCACGCCGGGGTAGTGGACCGCGGTGATGTAGACCAGGAACCGGTAGCCCAGGGCCTTCAGCTCCCGGGCCAGCTCGACCAGCCGCTCGCGGGGGACCAGCGGTCCCTCCTTCGGCGTCTCCAGGCCGAACCGCTCCGCGACGAGCGCCTTCGCGTCTTCGCCGATCACGACTCCTCCTTGCCGGCGGGGCCGACGCCGCCCAGGGCGAGGGTGGGGTTCTCGGGGAGTCCGGCGGCCGGCGCGGCGGGCGCCTGTGGCAGCCGGATCCGGTGGAGGGCGCCGCCCGGATCGATGTCCATGGCGGCGGCGAGCTGCTCCTCGGCGAGGCGCGGGTCCCGGTCCGCATCGACGAGCCGGCGCACCGCCGGAC
>JAEZJH010000461.1 GCA_023436385.1 Pseudomonadota bacterium | reverse complement strand
GGTGGAGGCCGTTCCGGCCGCGGCGCCGGCGGCGCCGGCGGAGCCCCCGCCGAACGAGATCGACATCCGCAGCGAGACCCTGGTGATCCGTCACGCCGAGCGGCAGGCCACCTTCGGCGGCGGCGTCACCGCGGTCCGCGGCGACCTGACCCTCCGCTGCCCCGAGGTCCTCGCCCTCTACGACGCCTCCGCGCGGGTGACCGTGGTCCGCTGCCTGGGCGAGGTCACCGCGGTGCAGGGCGATCGCACCATGCACGCCGGCTCCGGCGAGTTCGACAACACCACCGGCGTCCTCTCCCTCTCCGGCGATCCGACGCTGGTGGAGGGCGAGCGGAGCCTCCAGGGCGACCTCCTCACCTACGACGTGGCGACGCGGAAGGCCGAGATCCACCACGCCAAGGCCACGTTCCCGGCGGGCGACGCCCCGGCCACCGCCAAGATCGCCGGCCGCGGCCCGATGCGGATCACCGCCGACCGCGTGCTCTACGACGCCGAGGGCCGGGTGGCCGTGTTCCGCGGCGGCGTCACGGCGGTCCGCGGCGATCTCGTCGTCCAGGCCCCGCGGCTGGTCACCCACCTCGACGAGGAGGGCCACGTCACCCGTGGCATCACCGGCGGCGGCCCGGTTCGCGTCCAGCAGCGCGACCGCCGCGGCCGGGCCCAGAAGGCCACCTTCAGCCGCGCCGCCAACACCCTGCTCCTCGAGGGCGAGCCCACCGTCACCGAGCGTGACTCGACCCTGGCCGGCGAGCGGATCACCTTCCTCCTCGCCGAGGACCGGGTCGAGGTGCAGCGGCCGCGGGCCTCGTTCCCGCTCCGCGAGGCCACCGGGGAGAAGCCGCGATGACCGCCACCACGCCCCTCGCCCGGGACGAGAGCCGCACCCTCGCGGCCACCGGGCTGGAGAAGAGCTACCGCGGCCGCAAGGTGGTGGACGGGGTCTCGTTCGTGGTCCGCCCGGGCGAGGTGGTCGGCCTCCTCGGCCCCAACGGCGCGGGGAAGAGCACCTCCTTCAACATGGTGGTGGGGATGGTCCGCCCCGATGCCGGCCAGGTGACCCTGGGCGGCGTCGACCTCACCACCCTGCCGATGTACCGGCGGGCCCGGGCGGGGATCGGCTACCTCCCGCAGGACGCGTCGATCTTCCGCCGGCTCACGGTGCGGGAGAACTTCCTCGCCATCCTCGAGGGGCAGCCGCTCGGCGCCGCGGAGCGGAAGGCGCGGGCGGCGGAGCTGCTCGCGGAGTTCGGCCTGGAGAAGGTGGCCGATTCCCGGGGCGACACCCTCTCCGGTGGCGAGCGCCGCCGCTGCGAGATCGCCCGGAGCCTGATCCCCGGGCCCTCGATCATCCTCTTCGACGAGCCGTTCGCCGGCGTCGATCCGATCAACGTGGGCGAGATCCAGCGGCAGATCGCCGACCTCAAGCGGCGGGGGCTGGGGGTGCTGATCACCGACCACAACGTCCGGGAGACGCTGGGGATCTGCGACCGCGCGTACATCATCGCCGCCGGCCAGATCCTCGAGGTGGGGACGCCGCAGGAGATCGCGGCGAGCGAGAAGGCCCGGGCGATGTACCTGGGCGACAAGTTCCGGCTGGACTAGGGGGAAGCGTTGGCGCTCGAGCTGAAACAGCAGTTGAAGCTATCGCAGCAGCTGGTGATGACGCCCCAGCTGCAGCAGGCGATCAAGCTCCTCCAGCTGTCGCGGATGGAGCTGCAGACCGAGATCCTCAACGCGCTGGCCGAGAACCCGGTCCTCGAGGAGCCGGAGGCCACCCAGGCCGAGCTCCGCGAGGAGGAGCGGGACGAGCAGCTGGCGATCGATCGGGCTGAGCCGGAGGTCGCGGAGCCGGCGCCGGACGCGGTGCAGGAGGTCCGGGCCGAGGAGTCGCCGAGCGACATCGACTGGGAGGCGTACCTCAACAACTTCCAGCTCACCGGCCCCACCGCCCCCTCGAACAGCGGCCTGGTCGATCTCGAGGACCTGCCCTCCCACGAGGCCCGATTCGCCACCCGGCCCACGCTGGTCGAGCACCTCCTCAACCAGATCGGCGCCGACGACGGCCCGGTGCAGATGGATCCCGAGGAGCGGCGGCTCGCCACCCACGTGATCGGCAACCTCGACCGCAACGGGTTCTTCCGCATCCACTCGCCGGGCGAGAACCCCGATCCGGCCTACGTGCCGGCTCCCGATCCGCTGCTCGATCCCGACGGCGCCCTCGAGCCCTGGCTCGACAAGAAGCTGGCCCAGCTCGACCTGGAGCTGCGGCGGCGGCAGGGCCTCGCCGTCCGGGAGGAGCGCCGGGAGGATCCCGAGGACGAGGCCGACGGCGGGGCCCCCGCCAAGAAGAAGGCCCGGAACAAGGACGAGGAGGAGAAGCGGGATCCCGACAGCCCCTGGAAGTGGAGCTCCGAGGATCCGGTCGATCCGCTGATCCGCCTGGTCACCTCGCGCTGGGGCGCGCGCCAGCTCTCCCGCCGGGACGAGGAGGCCTTCCTCGACGAGCGTTGCGGGCCGGCCGATCCGGCCTTCGTCGCGGCGCTGGAGGCGGAGGCCCGGGAGGAGCGGGAGGCCCGCGTCCGCCGGGTGGAGGAGAAGGTGGTCCTCTACCTCCGGAAGAAGCGGGCGATCCGCGAGGCGGACGAGGCCTACCGCGGGCTCTCGGAGCGGGAGAAGCGGGAGGAGCACCGGAACTGGGAGGAGTACTGCGCGCGCTGGTCCCACGAGCGGTCGTTGGCCCGGGAGAAGGCCGCGCAGCTGGTCCGCGATCGGCAGGAGGCGGAGGACCTCCGCCCCGGCGAGCCGGCGATCTCCTTCGCCCTGGCCGCCCGGGTCCTCGAGAAGTGCCAGCGGCTCGATCCGCCGGGGGTCTGTGCCCGCGACCTCCCGGAGTGCCTGCTGATCCAGGCCCGGGCCCAGGGGCTCGAGGACGACCTGGTGGGCACGATCATCAAGAAGCACCTCAAGCACCTCGAGGCCAAGAACCTCACGGCGATCGCCCGCGAGGAGAAGGTGCCGGTGGAGGAGGTGGCGGAGGCGGCGGAGCTGCTCGCGGCCTTCGAGGCCCGGCCCGCCCGCGGCTTCGTCGACGAGGACCCGCGCTACATCACCCCGGACGTCTACATCCAGAAGGTGGGCGACCGGTACGAGGTGGTGATGAACGACGACGGGCTCTCCAAGCTCCGCATCGGCCGGCGCTACGTCGAGGCGCTGCGGAGCGGGTCCGCCGGCGAGTACATCCAGGAGCGGCTCCGGGCGGCGAAGTGGCTGATCCGCTCGATCCACCAGCGCCAGCGCACCATCCACAAGGTCACCGAGTCGATCATCAAGTTCCAGCAGGACTTCCTCGACAAGGGCATCGCCCACCTCAAGCCGCTGATCCTCAAGGACGTGGCCGAGGACATCGGGATGCACGAGTCGACGGTCTCCCGGGTGACCACCAACAAGTACGTCCACACGCCCCAGGGGATCTTCGAGTTGAAGTACTTCTTCAACTCCGGGATCTCCCGGACCGGCGGCGACGAGGTGGCCAGCGAGGCGGTGAAGAACGAGATCCGGAACATCGTCGCCGGGGAGAGCGGGAAGGCCCCCTACTCCGACCAGAAGATCGTGGAGATCCTCCACGGCCGCGGGATCGAGATCGCCCGCCGCACGGTGGCGAAGTACCGGGAGGTCCTGGGGATCCTCCCCTCGTCCAAGCGCCGGTCGTTCCACTAGGCAAGGGAAGGGCCGGTCCTCCCCGGTGCCTGGCGGTGCGCGAAGCTGGGCGCGATGCCCACCTTTCGGTGTTCCCGGCCGCCGGGCGGCCAATTACGGCTTGATCGAGACTCGGGGCAGGTATACGACCCCGGGACACCCGTGGGGCAATGGGGTCTCCGCGATGAAGATCACCGACTTCTTCGGCCCCGACGCCGTGGTTGCCGACCTGAAGTCCAGCGAAAAGCGGGCGGTGCTCGCCGAACTCTGTTCCCCGTTGGCCGGGAGGTTCTCCGGCTTCACGGAGGAGCAGCTCCGGGGCGTCCTCGAGGAACGGGAACGGCTGGGCTCGACCGGGATCGGCGAGGGCGTGGCCATCCCCCACGGCAAGCTCGCCGGACTCCCCTCCCTCGTCGCCGCCTTCGGCCGCTCGGTGGAGGGCGTGGACTTCGAGGCGATCGACGGCAAGCCGACGCACCTCTTCTTCGCGCTCTTCGCGCCGGAGAACTCGGCGGGGATCCACCTCAAGGCGTTGGCCCGGATCAGCCGCCTCTTCAAGAACTCCGCGCTCCGGAAGGCGATCCTCGAGGCGTCCGACGGCCGGGAGATCTACCGGCTGATCGCGGAGGAGGACGCCAAGTACTAGCGGGCCCCGGGGGGGGGACATGCCGAACTTCGACCGGCTCGTCGGCGATTACCTCGTGGCCGCCGCGGAGCAGGCCGCACGGATGAAGGCGCTTGCCCTGCAGGCCGGCCCCGGGGAGCTGGGCACGCTCCGGCTCCTGGCCCACCGGCTCCGGGGCTCGGGGCTGTCCTTCGGTTTCCCCGACATCACCCGGGTCGCCGGTCGGATCGAGGACCTCCTGGTCGAGGACCTCGCCGCCGGCAGGGTCTCCACGGGCCCGTTGGCCGGGCTGTGCGACGACCTGGGGGACGCGGTGGCCCGGGCCCGGCGGACGGACGGCGGGTTCCCGGACGCCGGTCCCGAGCCCGACGACGAGGAGCCCCGGGCCTCCCGGGCTTGACGGGCGGGGGCCGGTGGTGAAACCTGCCCGGCCCGTGAGCTCGATCAAGGTCGCCCAGCTCCTGACGCTCTCCGAGGACCCCGAGTCCGACCTCAAGCTGCACCTGCTCGCCGGGGCCGCCGGACTCGACCGCCGGATCAGCCACAACCGCGTGCAGAAGCACGGGCTGGTCCTCGCCGGGTTCGTGAAGCACCTCCACCCCGAGCGGATCCAGGTCTTCGGCAACACGGAGATCGAGTTCTTCTCCACGCTCACCCCGGAGCGGCAGGCGGAGGTGACGGAGGGCTTCTTCTCCCAGCCGCTCGCCTGCGTGGTGGTGACCAAGGGCCTGTCGGTGCCGGAGGTGATGGTCGAGGCCGCCGAGCGCCATGGCGTGCCGCTCCTGGTCTCCTCGCTCCTCTCCTCGGCGTTCATCGTCCGGGTGCAGGAGTTCCTCGCGGAGGCGCTCACCGCCACCGCCTCGCTCCACGGCGTGCTCCTCGACGTCTTCGGGGTGGGGATCCTGCTCCTCGGCAAGAGCGGGATCGGCAAGAGCGAGTGCGCCCTCGACCTGGTGATGCGCGGGCACCGGCTGGTGGCCGACGACATCGTCGACATCATCCGCAAGCGGATGGACGCGGTCTACGGCTCGGGCTCCGACATCATCAAGCACCACATGGAGATCCGCGGGCTGGGGATCATCAACATCAAGGACCTCTTCGGCGTCGCCGCGGTGCGGGAGCGGAAGAAGGTCGAGCTGGTGGTGGAACTGGTGGAATGGGATCCGGCGGTGGAGTACGACCGGCTCGGGATCGAGGAGAAGAAGTTCACCATCCTCGACGTCGAGGTCCCGATGCTCACCGTGCCGGTTCGACCCGGCCGCAACATGACCACCATCATCGAGGTAGCGGCCCGCAACCAGCTGCTCAAGGTGCAGGGCCACCACTCCGCGCGGGAGTTCCAGGACCGGCTGAACCGCGAGATCGCCGGCAACCGCGTGAGACGGCCGCTGGCCGACGAGGTCGAATGAGCCCCACCGTCCATCCCCTCGAGATCGTCCTCATCACCGGGCTCTCCGGCAGCGGCAAGTCCACCGCCGTCCGGGCGCTCGAGGACGTCGGCTTCTTCTGCATCGACAACCTGCCGGTGCCGCTCCTCGGCAAGCTGCTGGAGCTGGTCGGCCACGCCGACATGCGCCGGGTGGCGGTGGTGGTCGACGCCCGCGAGGGCCGCTTCCTCGGCGACTCGCCGCGGGTGCTCGAGGACCTGCGGGCCCAGGGCGTCCCGGTGCAGGTGATCTTCCTCGACGCCACCGACAACGTGCTGATCCGCCGCTTCTCCGAGACCCGCCGCCGCCACCCGCTGGCGCCGGAGGGCACGGTGCCGGAGGGGATCGCCCGGGAGCGGACGCTCCTCGCCGACCTCCGGGCGATGGCCGACGAGGTGATCGACACCTCCGCGGTCAACGTCCACGAGCTGAAGGGCGAGCTGCAGGCCCGCTTCGGCCCGGGCGGCGAGGGGATGAACGTCGGGATCGTCTCCTTCGGCTTCCGCCACGGCGTCCCCTCGCAGGCGGACCTGGTCTTCGACGTGCGCTTCCTCCCGAACCCCTACTTCGTTCCCGGGATGCGGGAGCGAACCGGCAAGGACGCGGATGTCGCCGCCTACGTCCTGGAGAGCGAAGGGGCAAAGGGGTTCCTCGACCGGGTCGGCGACCTCTGCAGCTACCTCCTCCCGCGCTACCGCCAGGAGGGGAAGACCTACCTGACCGTGGCGATCGGCTGCACCGGCGGCCGGCACCGCAGCGTGGCGATCGCCCGGGCGCTGGCGGAGCGCCTCGCGAGCCAGGGGACCTCGGTCCGGCTCTGGGACCGGGACGCCGAGAAGGACTAGGGCGTGGCGGCCCTGCCGGGACCGGAGCGCGGGAGAGTCGCCGCTGTTCCCGGGCAAGGGGTGGTTATATAAGAGGCGGTTTGCGGGGCCGGGTGCACCATGGTCGGGTTCGTCGTCGTCGGACATGGGAGCGTCGCCGAGGCGTTGATCGCCACGGCGGAGGGGATCGTGGGCCCGCTCGAGAAGACGGTCCCGGTCAACCTCCTGCCGCACGAGGGCATCGACCTCGGGCGCTCGAAGATCGTCCAGGCGATCCACGCGGTGAACGACGGCGACGGCGTGGTCCTCCTCGCCGACATGTTCGGCGGCACGCCGTCGAACTGCTGCCTCTCCGTCCTCGAGGAGGGCAAGCTCGAGGTCGTCACCGGGATCAACCTGCCCATGCTCCTGAAGATCCCCGCCACCCGCTCCCAGCAGCTCTCGGTCCGCGAGACCGCCCGGGAGCTGGTGCAGAACGGGCAGAAGAACATCCTTTTCGCCTCCGACCTCCTCCGCGCCCGCTGCCAGGCCGCCCAGGGCTAGGCCACCCGATGATCGCGCTCGCCCGGGTCGACAACCGGCTCATCCACGGCCAGGTGGTGTCGACCTGGATCCCGCACGTGCGGGCCCAGGACGTGGTGGTGGCGGACGACGAGGCCGCCGGCTCGCCGCTGATGCAGATGGCGATGACCATGGCGGTGCCGCCGCCGGTGGAGGTGCGGATCGGCGCCCCCGGCGCCCTCGACTGGGCGCAGCTCGCGGCCAGCCCGCGGCGCGTCCTGGCGCTCTTTCGCGACGTGGGCGCGGTCGACGCCGCCCGCCGGGCCGGGCTCCGGATCGCCGCCCTGAACCTGGGCAACGTCCACTTCGCCGAGGGGCGGAGGCCGCTGCTCGCCTCGGTCTTCCTCTCCGAGGACGAGCTCCGGACGCTCGACCGGATCGCGGGGGAGGGCGTGGACATCGAGGCCCGGGCCGTTCCTGCCGACACGCGGATCGGCCTGCCCGAGCTGTGGGCCCGTTACCGGAGCCGGGGAGGCTGACCGTGCCCGGCGCCCTGGAGATCGCCCTCGCCGCGCTCGCCGGCGGGATCGCCGCCGTCGAGCGGAAGGCGCTCGTCCAGTCGATGGTCAGCCGGCCGATCGTGATCGGGCCGCTCGTCGGCTGGGCGCTGGGCGATCCGACCGCCGGGCTGCTGGTGGGCGCGCCGCTCGAGCTGCTCTGGAGCGGGGCCGCGAACCTGGGGGCGGCGCTGCCGCACCACGAGACCTCGGCCACCGCGTCGATCACCGCCGCGGCGGTGACCGCGCAACTCCACGCCCCGGCGGACCTGGCCGCCAACCACGCCGCCCTGGCCGCCGCCGCCTT
>JAEZJH010000411.1 GCA_023436385.1 Pseudomonadota bacterium | reverse complement strand
GGTGGAGTGGGCCGCCGCGGACGTCACCGACGGCCCGGCCCACGACGAGGCCGTCGCCCGCCTCGTCGAGGCGCTCGGGGGCCTCGACGTCGCGGTCGCCAACGCCGGCGGCTCCGCGCCGACCCCGGTCTTCACCGCGCCCGACGAGGCCTGGCGATCGCAGTGGGAGCTGAACTTCCTCTCCGCGGTGCGCCTCGGCCGCGCCGCCGCCCCACACTTCGCGGCCGCCGGCGGCGGCTCGCTCACGCTGATCTCCTCGATCTCCGGGTTCGAGGCGATGGGCACTCCCGGCTACATCGCCGCCAAGGCGGCGCTCCACGGCTACGCGAAGGCGGCCGCGCTGGAGACGGCGGCGGCCAACGTGCGGGTCAACTGCGTCGCCCCGGGCTCGATCCACTTTCCGGGCGGCTCCTGGGATCGTCGGCGGACCACCGATCCCGAGCGCTTGCGACGGGTGGTCGAGAGCATCCCCTTCGGCCGGCTGGGAACGCCGGAAGAGGTCGCCCGGGTGGTGACGTTCGTCGCCTCGCCGGCGGCCTCCTGGATCGACGGCACGGTGATCGTGGTCGACGGCGGGCAGACCCGGTCTTTCTGATCGTCCGATACCCGCCGTCTCCTCCCTCCCGGGGGCAGGGGTTCGGTTGGCTCCCGTGGGGGCGTGGGCTAAGCGGTGGTGGCCACCTTTTCCAACCACCCCGGGATCCCGCATGACCGCCCACGTCTCCGCCGAGGAAGCCGTCCGTGCCATCCGATCCGGCGATCGGGTGTTCGTCCACTCCATCGCCGCCGCGCCCCGGAAGTTGGTCGAGGCGATGACCGCCCGGGCCCCCGAGCTACGCGGGGTCGAGGTGGTGCACCTCCACACCGAGGGACCGGCCCCCTACGCGGCGCCGGGGATGGAGGAGAGCTTCCGGGTCAACGCGCTCTTCGTCGGCGCCAACGTGCGGCAGGCGCTGGCGGACGGCAGGGCCGACTACCTCCCGGTGTTTCTCTCCGAGGTGCCGCTCCTGTTCCGCCGCGGCATCCTCCCGCTCGACGTCGCCCTGGTCCACGTCTCGCCGCCCGATCGCCACGGCTTCTGCAGCCTGGGCATCTCCGTCGACGCCAGCCGCGCCGCGGTCCAGACCGCGAAGACGGTGATCGCCCAGGTAAATCGACACATGCCCCGAACCCACGGCGACGGGCTGATCCACGTCCGGGACATCCACTACCTCTGCGAGTCCGACGAGCCGATCCACGAGCACGCACGGGGCTCGCCGTCGGAGGAGGAGCGGGCCATCGGCCGGCACGTCGCCGGCCTGGTGGAGGACGGTGCCACGCTGCAGATGGGCATCGGCGCCATCCCCGACGCGGTCCTGGCCTCCCTGGTCGACCACCGGGACCTGGGGGTCCACACGGAGATGTTCTCCGACGGGGTGATGGAGCTGGTCGAGCGCGGAGTGATCAACGGCTGCCGGAAGAAGGTGCATCCGGGCAAGATCGTCGCCGGCTTCGCCATGGGCACGCGGCGGCTCTACGACTTCATCGACGACAACCCGCTGGTGCAGATGCTGGACATCGCCTACGTGAACGACACCGCGGTGATCCGCCGGAACCCCAAGGTCACCGCGATCAACAGCGCCATCGAGGTGGACCTCACCGGCCAGGTCTGCTCCGACTCGATCGGCGAGCGGCAGTACTCCGGCGTCGGCGGGCAGATGGACTTCATCCGCGGCGCCTCGCTCTCCGAGGGCGGCAAGCCGATCATCGCCCTGCCGTCCGCCACCTCCCGGGGCGAGGCGCGGATCGTCGCGCAGCTCAAGCCCGGGGCCGGCGTGGTCACCACCCGGGCCCACGTCCACTACGTCGTCACCGAGTACGGGGTCGCCAACCTCTACGGCAAGAACCTGCGCGAGCGGGCGAAGGCGCTGATCGGCATCGCCCACCCGCGCCACCGCGAGGACCTCGAGCGCGAGGCCCGGCGCCGCTTCGGCAGGCTCGGCTGAACCGCACCGCCGCGGCGCCTACTCGGGCCGGTCGCCCTCGACCGGCTCCTCGCTGTCCATCGGCTGCGCGGCGGGGACGCCCAGGTGGAAGGCCGCGTAGCCGGGGATCATCACCGGCGCCAGCGCCATCCCGATCACCCGGCCGTCGCAGGGCGCGATCACCGGCGAGGCCACCTTGCGGATCGGATCGGTGATCGTCCCCAGCACGTCGCCCTCGCGGACGGCGTCGCCCAGCCGCACGTCGGTGGTGAGGATCCCGCCGCGGCTCGCCCGGACCCAGCGGGTCTGCTTGAAGACCCGCTGCGGCCCCAGGGAGATCCGCGGCCCGGGGCGGAGCCCGAGGTGGACGAGGACGTTCTGCACCCCGATCACCCCGCGGCGGATCTCCGCCCGCTGGAGCCGCATCGGCTCGCCGGCCTCGTAGATGATCGCGGGGATCCCCGCGTCCTGGGCGGCACGGCGGAGGGTGCCCTTCTCACCGGCCTGGTGGATCACCACGGTGTCGCCGAAGGCCCGGGCGAGGGCGAGGATCTTCTCGTCCCGGAGATCGGCGCGGACCTGCGGGAGGTTGGAGCGATCGAGGGATCCGGTGTGGAGGTCGACCAGCGCGTCGCACCGGCGGAT
>JAEZJH010000238.1 GCA_023436385.1 Pseudomonadota bacterium | reverse complement strand
GCTGGAGAGGGCCCGGGCGGCGGCGCTGCGGTTCGAGGCCGACCTGAAGGTCTCGCTCGACGAGGCCGCCCGGCTCGAGACCGAGCGCAACGAGGCGCTGGACGAGGGAGCGCGGGCGGGAGCCGATCTCGCCACGGCCCGGGAGACGCTGGCCAAGCTCGAGGAGGCCCACGACCAGGCGACCACCGAGGTGGCACGGCTCGGGGAGCAGCTGGCCGAGAAGGACGGATGGATCGCCCGGATCGAGGAGGAGTTCGCCGGGGCTCGCCGGGACCTCGAGGTCCGGGCCGAAGCCACCGAACGGGCCCGGACCGCGCTCGCCGAGGCGCTGGCGGCGCTGGGGCGATAGTCGCGTGGGCCTCTTTGGCCGCCCGGGCTGGTGATCGCGCCGGGCGGAGCCGACCGAACCGCTACCGCGGCTGCGACTTCGAGTACTGGTTCCGGGCGCCGGTCTGGACCGCGCTGGGCACGTTCTTGTTCTTCTGCAGGTCCTTCAGGGCGGACGCCCGGAGGTGCGGGAGCAGCTTCAGCGCCGTCGGCAGCGGGGTCTTCGGGTTCTTCACCAGGTTCAGCTTCACCTGGTAGAGCTTCATCCAGTCGCGGTTGTTGACGATCACCCGCAGCACGTCCTCGAGGATGGTGCGCGAGTTGGTGATCGCGATGATCTCCCCGTCGGTCATCCGGGGGCTCTGCACCGCCGCCACCGCCACCAGCTTGTTGGTGTCCCGGAGGAGAATGGTCCGGGCCTCCTTGTTGCCGCGGGTGGCCAGCTTGATCCGCTCCGCGACGTTCATCTTCTGGATGCGCTGGGTCAGGGTGAGGCGGCGCCCCTCGTCGACGGCGGCCTCGTCCGGCAGCTCGTCGAAGAGGTCCTGCTTCAGCTCCCGGAGCACCTCGTCGGCGGTCTCGCCGGGCGGCTCCGGAGGACGGTCGCCGTGGATACGCCGGTGCGCCTCGACCAGCGCCGGGACGTCCTCGAAGAAGACGCCGGAGCGGATCGCGAAGTCGGCGGTGCCGTCGATCACCGCCGGCGAGGCCCGTGACTCGGAGAGAATCGCCCGGAGCAGCGCGTCGCACCGGAGGAAGCGGAGCTGGTTCTGGGCGATCAGCTCGACCACCGCCGGCGAGGCCCGGCGCACCACCTCCACCAGCGCCTCGTCGGGCGTCGCCTGGTTGAGGATCACGAACTCGAGGAGCCGGTCGTTGCCGGCCCCGACCAGCTTCCGCGCGAACCACCCCAGGACCGGCGGTGGAACTCCCTCGTCCCGCAGCGTCGGCCCGGCGAGCCGCTCCGGGAGCGCGCCCGCGCTCGCCTCCGCCGCCGCCCGTACGGTCTCGTCGGGATCGAAGGAGAGCAGGTAGAGCGAGCAGGCCGCGTCGTGCGGGCCCATCGGCACGAGGAGCTTCGCCGCTATCGCCCGGAGCGCCACCGGCGCCGCCGGGTCGACGTGCTTGCGCAGCTGCGGCGACAACACGTCCGCCCCGATGGCCGGCCCCTCCGGCGCGGGGATCTCCGCTCCCACGGTCTCCATGGCTTTCCTACCCCCGCGACGCGAACCTGTGTCGCAGCTTCCCCAGGAACTTGTTGATGAAGTTCGACCGGGGAAGGAACGGGATCACCGGCCTCCTCCGGACGCCCATGCTCTCGAGCAGTTCCCCGAGGCCCTCGTGGTCGGGGTCGAGCGCGAGGCCCCGCCGGATCGCCCGGAACGCCCGCTCCTTCTGGTAGGTGGCCTGGTAGACACGGGCGAGCCGATACAGCGCGTCGGGGTTCTCGCCGCCGCGTTTCAGGGCCTCCTCGCAAAAGGCGACGCCCTTGTATTCGTCGTGGGCGACGAGGACCAGGGTCAGGCCGAGGCGGGAGAGCACGCCGGGGTCGTTGCCGTCGAGGCGCTGCGCCGCCTGGTAGGCGGCGTGGGCCGTCACCGGCTCGCCGGCCGCCAGGGCCTCGTCACCCCGGCGCAGCTCTTCGGCCAACGCGGAAGACACGGTGTTCGAGCGATCGACCATCGGCCCGCCATCATGCCATAGGCCGGACACATCGCCACCGGGCGACCGGGTGAGCGGTCGCCACTTTCGGCCTACTGGTTCCGGGACCAGATGATCCGCAGCCCCTCCAACGTGAGGAATTCGTCCACCTCGGAGATGGTCGCGCTCACATCGGCGAGGAGCGGGGCGAGGCCGCCGGTCGCCACCACCTTCGGCGCCGGGCCGCCCAGTTCCCGGGCGATCCGGGCGCACAGCCCGTCGACCAGGGCCGCGTAGCCGAAAACGATCCCCGACTGCATCGATGCCACCGTGTTCCGGCCGATGGCGCGCTCCGGCTTGTCGAACTCCACCCGCGGGAGCTTCGAGGCGTGGCGGGCCAGCGCCTCCATCGAGATCCCGATGCCGGGGGTGATCGCGCCGCCCAGGTACTCGCCGCGAGCGGTGACCACGTCCAGGGTGGTGGCGGTGCCGAAGTCGACGACGATCAGCGGCCCGCGCCAGCGCTCGTAGCCGGCTACGGCGTTGACGATCCGGTCGGCGCCGACCTCCCGGGGGTTGTCGTAGAGGATCGGCATCCCGGTCTTGATCCCGGGGCCGACGAAGAGCGGCCGGACGCCGAAGTAGCGCTCGCTCATCCGGTCGAGCGCGTGCTGGAGCGGCGGGACCACGCTGGAGACCGCCACCGCGGCGATCGCCAGCGGCTCCACGCCCCGGTGGCGGAGCGCCTGGTGCACCAGC
>JAEZJH010000375.1 GCA_023436385.1 Pseudomonadota bacterium | reverse complement strand
GCCGACGGCCCCGCGATCGCGGGGAAGGGCGAGGGGGCCGTCGCCCCGGCGGCGCCGGCCCTGCCCGCCGGGCCACTTCCTCCCAATGTTTTGCCGCTGTTTCGGAAACCCGGCGACGACGCCGAGTAGCCGCGCTTTCCCCTTCGCCGTTAGTCCTTAGATTCCCCCCGCGCGCCGGCGCTCCGGCGCGGGCGGAGGGACGGCAGCATGCGCTGCGAGGACATCATGAAGCGGGCCCTGAGCTGGGTCCTCCCCGACGACAACGCCCACGTGGCCGCGAAGAGGATGCGGGACGCGGGCATCGGCTTCCTGCCGGTCTGCGACGGGACGATGAAGCCGCTCGGGGCGCTGACCGACCGCGACATCTGCGTCCGTGTCGCCGCCGACGACAAGCGGCCGAGCAACGTCGGGGTCCGGGAGATCATGACGCTCGAGGTGGTGACGGTGAACGCCCGGGCGGACCTCGAGGAGGCCCGGAAGTTGATGGCCGAGCGGCGGAAGTCGCGCCTCATCTGCGTGAACGACCAGGGCAAGCTGGTGGGCGTGCTCAGCCTCTCCGACCTGGCGGAGGCCGCCGCCGGGGAGGCGGCGGAGACCCTGCGCGAGGTCGCCGAGCGCGAGGTCCACCCGCCCTACGCCTGACGAAGGAGGGGACGATGGCCGGCCGATCGAAGCTGGTCCGGGAGAACTTCCAGGTGCCGCCGCCGGCCGAGCCGCCGGAAAAGAAGAAGCCACGGCCGACGACCCGGGCTCGGAAGACCGCCGCGGCCCGGGCGGAGAAGACCCCGAAGGCCTCGAAGCCGCGGAAGACGGCGGCCCGGGCGGGCAAGTCGGCGGAGGCGACGCTCACCGCCGGCCAGCGGAAGGCCGCCGCCAGCGCCAAGGCGGCCACCAAGCGGCCCGCCCGACCGCTGGCCGACAAGGGCTTCGAAGAGAAGGGGAAGCGAGGCCGGCCGAAGGCGGCGGCGCGGGTCTCCACCACCCGGGCGAAGACCCGGAGCGGCACGGCGAAGACGAAGCCGCGGGTCCAGAAGAAGGCGCCGTCCCGGTGGGGAGCAGGGCGGTAGCCTCGCCGAGGAACCCGGCGCGACGGGGCAGGGGGCCGAACGCTCCCGAAAACGCGGACTCCCTCGCCCCGAACCGCGGGAGCGAGGGAGTTCGTACGCCCGGGGGGCGCGGAGCGTCAGGCCCGGGGCCGCCGCGTCCGCTTGGCGGCAGCCGGCGTCGGCGCGGCCTCGGCCGCCTCGTCGGAGGCGATCCGGAGCGAGGGGCGCGCCGCCCGGCGGGACCGCTTCGGCGGCATCCGGCCGACGAAGTTCTCCATCGCCGCCTGGATTCCCAGGAAGTCGGCGACGGCGTCGAAGGCTGCCACCGGCAGGGCCCGCATCACCGGGACGAGGTGGACCAGCGGCGGCATCCACAGCCGGGCCCGGTTCGACACCACGGCCGCCACCAGCCGCCGGGCGACCTCCTCCTCCTGGAGGATGGGGAGGAGCATCGGGAACTTGGTCTTCGCCCCCTCGAACATCCCGGTGTCGATGAAGTAGGGGCAGACGATGGTGGTCTTCACTCCCGGGGCGATGCCGCGCAGCTCGACCCGCAACGACTCGTCGAACCCGATCGCCGCCCACTTGCTGGCGGCGTAGTCGGTGAGGCGCGCCACGCCGATCAGGCCGGCGGCGGAGGCGAGGGTGACCACGTGCCCGGCGTTCCGCTCGATCATGTCGGGGAGGAAGGCCTTGGTGACCCAGAACGGCGCGAGGGCGTTGACCTTGAAGGTCAGCTCGATCTTCTCGTCGGGGATCTCGAGGAGCGGCTTCCCGGAGACGATGCCGGCGTTGTTGACGATGACATGGACCGAGCCGACCTCGTTCCGAACCTTCTCCGCCGCCAGGTAGACCGCCTCGCGGTCGGTGATGTCGACGACGTCGACGTACGGCGCCTCGCCGAACTCCTTCTCCAGCTCCTTCTTCGCCCGCTCGAGGTTCGCCTCGTGGATGTCCCAGAGCACCGGGTGCCCGCCCCGGCGCGCGACCTCCCGGGCGATCTGCTTGCCGAGTCCGCCGGCGCCGCCGGTGATCAGCACGTTCTGGTTCGCGATCTCGCTCACGCGTCCTCCCCACCGGCACGGCCGGATCCGAAGCCGGCATGCTACCGCCCGGCGCGGCGCCGTCCTCGTGCCTTTCTGGGGCGGTCTCGCGTGGCCGGCGAGCAAGCGTTCGCCCGTGCACGTTGGTCGGCGCGCGACCCCGGCCGACGAGGGCCGGGGTCGGGTGGAGCGGCGGGGAGCGACGGTCCCCGCCCACGTCGCTACTTCTTGTTCGAGGGCCCTTCCGCCTGCTTGCCCTCCTCGATCAGCTCGCGGACCCGCTGGCCGCCCTTGTGGCCGATCTCCTCGTAGAACTCGTGGCCGCGCTCGCGCGCCACCTTCTCGCCGCCCATATGGCCGGCCTCGCTGACGGTGATGTCGCCCTTCTGGCCCTTCGGATCCTTGGTCGCCATGGTCGCTCCTTCCCGGCTCGAGTCCCGGAGCCGCGAGCGCCGGAGGGGCGGCCGGTCGTGCCGGCCCCCGGGGTTCGTTGCTCCGCCCATCGC
>JAEZJH010000236.1 GCA_023436385.1 Pseudomonadota bacterium | reverse complement strand
TAATGGCATTGATTGAAAATCTTTTGAGAGAAGACCTTAGTTATATGGAAGAAGCTGAGGGTTATTGTAATTTAATAAACGAACATGGTTTTACCCAAGAGGAGTTAGCTCAAAAAATTGGAAAGAGTCAATCTACAATAGCTAATAAAATAAGACTATTAAAACTATCTCCTTTGGTAAAGAAGATATTGGCTGATAATAATCTTACTGAGAGACATGCAAGGGCACTTTTGAAACTTCATGATGAGCAGTTACAGCTAAAGGTTCTAAAGCTGGTATGTGAAAGAGGACTGAATGTTAAAAAAACTGAGGACCTAGTAGAAAAAGCCATTGAGAAGTACTCAAAGGATTCAAGACAGAGAAGCAATGACAAGAAGATGACAAAGGCAATAAAAGACGTTAGGATTTTTGTTAATACTATTAAGCAGGCAATTGATATAATGAAGCAGTCTGGGGTAAATGCAAAGGCTGCACAAGTTGATAGAGGAGAATATATTGAGTTTGTAGTGAGAGTACCAAAAAATAACTTAGCATAATTCAATAACTATATAAATCCCTATGATTACTCTTTTTCTATTATATTATAATAAAAAGGGAGATCATATGGATTTTTTATTTAACAAGTTTTCTGATACTGCTTTAAAGAATACATATTTTTATCTGCTCGTATAAAAACATCTTCTAGGTTTTTATCACGTTTAGGATCATAAATTGCATACCCACAAGCAATACTTACAGGAACTGTAGAATGGGAGTTATGTTCTTTCACTGCCCTTTCTAATTTTATACACAACTGGTTGGCCTCTATTAAATCAATATCTTTTAAAATCACAACGAACTCATCTCCACCTACTCTAAAGACATCAAATTTATGAAATGTTGAGCAAATAATAGAACTACTAATCTTTATAAGCTGATCACCATATTGATGTCCAAGTTCATCATTTGTTATTTTTAGGTTATTAATATCTAGCATAATAAGCCCTATTTTTATATCGATATCCAGAAATTTATTGTATCTTGATATAGTCTCACTATATGACGCCCTGTTCCTAATACCAGTGAGGGTATCCTTATATGCTAGATGTTCCAGATTTTTAGTTTTATTTTGCATATATATAACATCAGCTAAGCTTGTGTAGGTATTTATAAAAAGTACTATTATAAAAATAAAGAAACCAAATTGAAATAGTTGAGTTCTGTTATGTAACCAATTTACATAATAATTAATTACCTCCAATAGCCCAAATATTAATAAAAATGAGCTACTGAAGAAGAATCTCTTATATCGTTTTTTCTTTGTATTGATATATTCAGTAATCATGATAATAAAAATTATTAAAAAAGAAGTGGACAGCAAAAAATGAAATAGGGGTAATAACTCTACTAAATCTTTAACTTTCAATACCTGAAGTGTCAAAGCTAGTATTAAAAAACCCTCAAAACTAAAGAGCATTCCATTAACATATGACATTCTTCTTGGCTTAAATTCTGTAGCAATATACATTAAGAATACTATAGGCATTAAATAAAGAGATAAAAAGCATATAAAATATTGTAATTCTGCTGAATTTATAAAGACCCTAATAAGCCTTGATTCTGAAGTTAACCAGGTACCAGTAAAAATGCTAAATAGGCTTAGCCAGAAGGTGCTGGAAAACAAATATTTTTTAAATAATAGCATTATAGATGCCATTAGCAAATATAATCCCAAAAAGACTATAAGTATATTTGCAGCACTAGATATGAAGTATTTAGATATTAATAATCTTAAAAAATCCGTTTTGGTACTGACAAAAACATTACTAAAAGACATACTTACACTAGGATATGAATTAATAAGGTCAATAGATATTTCTTTATTCAAATAATCGCTCGGAATAGGTATGAAATGATATCCATTTCCGGGTGAGGAAATTATATGCCTTTTAGTATTAGCATTGTCGTAAGAATAGATTAGCCTATTATCTACTTTTACATAAACTGAAGAGTGAACTGTATATAATATTATATACTTCTCGCTGATATTAATGGTTTTGCTGATAGTACTACTTAAGTGTACACTTTCAGCCATAATATTAGAGAAGATATGTTCTTTGTCTGAGGAGTCAACGGGTATTGTTGTCCTATTATTATTGTACGTATAGGAGTATACCCATTTACTAGATAATTCGTGTACATTATTATCAATATCTTTAAATATATTAGAATTCAGAATTGCTACATATGTAAATAATACGGCGCAAAGTGCTATTAAAAAAAATACCGAAATATAAATAATTCTATTTTTCATCATTTACTCCTAATATACTGATAAATTTAATTATATTCTTGAAGTATTTCAAATTCAACCAAAATATGGATAATAGTTACTACAAAAGTATAGTAAATAGTAAAATTTATAAAAAATGGAATAATAATATATGTAACCATCATTTTTGTAAAAATGATAATGTTCAAATAAGTGGACACAAAGTAAAAATTTTATTAAAATATATAGTGGACTAATATGAAAAGAGGTTTTGATTTTAATGGCAGATGAAATAAAAGA
>JAEZJH010000293.1 GCA_023436385.1 Pseudomonadota bacterium | reverse complement strand
CCCTAGACGAGCACCCTCCATGTCGTCCCCCCAGGCGTGTCCATGATTTCCACGCCACGTTCCGTCAGCTCCCCCCGCACCGCGTCGGCGGCGGCGAAGTCCTTCGCCGCGCGCGCCGCCGCCCGGGCCCGGATCCGCTCCTCCACCCAGGCCGGATCGATGCCCTTCTGCGCCGCCGCCCGGAGACGGTGCCGCTCGAGCCACTGCACCGGATCGGCGCCGAAGACCCCGAGCACCGCGGCGATCCGCCGGAAATCCTCCCGCAGCCGGACCAGGGTCCGCACCACCGCCGCCTTGTCGACGCCCTTCGGCGCCTTGTCGGCCAGCTCGTTGGCCAGCGCGAAGGCGTCGGAGAGCCGCCCGGTGGCGGCCGCGGTGTTGAAGTCGTCCTCCATCGCCTCGACGAACGAAGGCCAGAGCCGCTCGACCAGCTCCGCCGCGTGGAGCGGTCCGGGCGCCGGCGGCGCCTTCTCCCGGGCCAGCCGGGTGTCGAGCTTCGCCAGCGTCTCGTAGACGTAGGCCACCCGCTGCTCGGCGGCGGCGATCGCCTCGAGGGAGAAGTCGATCGGCGACCGATAGTGGGTGCCGAGGAGGAAGTAGCGGACCGACTCGCCGTCGAAGCGGTTCAGGAGCTCGCGAATGGTGAAGAAGTTCCCCAGGCTCTTCGCCATCTTCTCCTGGTGGATGGTGACGAAGCCGTTGTGGAGCCACACCTTCGCGAACTCGAGGCCGCTCGCCGCCTCCGACTGGGCGATCTCGTTCTCGTGGTGCGGGAAGACCAGGTCCTTGCCGCCGCCGTGGATGTCGAAGCTCTCGCCCAGGTACTTGGCGCTCATCGCCGAGCACTCGATGTGCCAGCCCGGCCGGCCCTGGCCCCAGGGGCTCTCCCACGCCGGCTCGCCCGGCTTCGCCGCCTTCCAGAGGGCGAAGTCGGCGGCGTCGCGCTTGGCGTCGCCGGGCTCGACCCGGGCGCCCGCCAGCATGTCGTCGAGGTTCCGCTTCGAGAGCCGGCCGTAGGGCGGGAACGACTTCACCGAGAAGTAGACGTCGCCCTTCGACTCGTAGGCGACGCCCCGCTCCACCAGCTTCTGCACCAGGGCGACGATCTCCGGGATGTGCTCGGTGACCTTCGGCTCGATGTCGGCGGGGAGCACGTTCAGCGCCCGCATGTCGGCCTGAAACTCGCCGATGAACCGCTCGGAGATCTCCTTCGCCGGCTTCCCCTGCTCGTTGGCGCGGCGGATGATCTTGTCGTCGACGTCGGTGTAGTTGCGGACGAACGTCACCTCGAGGCCGCTCGCCCGGAGCCAGCGCACGATGGTGTCGAACACCGAGTAGCAGCGGGCGTGGCCCGCGTGGCTCATGTCGTAGACGGTCGGGCCGCAGACGTAGATCCCCACCTTGCCGGGGACGATCGGGTGCAGCTCTTCCTTGGTCTGGGTGACGGTGTTGAAGACCCGCTGGGCCATCGTGTGTTCTCCGCGGGGACGAGGCGGCCGAGTCTAGTCGGCGGACCCCTCCCCCGCCACGGACTTGCGGCTCCCCCAGGCGGCGAGGAGCCATCGGACGTTCAGCAGCAGAACCAGGAGCAGCAATGTCGCCACGCCGAGGATGCCCCACGGCACCTCCGGCGACTCGCCGGCGACGAGGATCCAGTAGTCGCCCGCCTCCCCGCCGTGCTTCTCGGCGACAGCGGCAGCGGCGGGATGCCAGCCCCGGGCCCGGTCGCCCCGGTGGAGCCGGCCGACCGCGGTGATCTCCCCGGCGAGCGGCGGGGAGCCGGCGGCGGGGAGGAGCACGATCACCTTCCGGTCGGCGAGGAGCCAGGCGTCCCGGGTGTCGCCGGACAGCTCGACGCGGAAGCCCTGCGGCTCGCCCGGTCCGGAGATCCGGACGTAGGTGCCGTCGGCGAGCGGCGCCGGCGGGACCGAGCGCGGCTCGCCCTCGAAAGCGAAGCGGAGATCGGGGATCAGGGTGAAGAGGCCGTAGGCGCAGGCGACGATCGCGATCACCGCCACGATCGGCGAGCGGAGCGGGCGTCTCACCGGGTCCTCCCGAGGAGGGCCACCGCCTGGGCGGCGACGCCCTCGGCGCGACCGACGAAGCCGAGGCCCTCGGTGGTGGTGGCCTTCACGTTGACCCGGTCCAGGGGAATCCCGAGCGCCGCGGCGAGGCGGGCCCGCATCTCCGCGCGACGGGGCCCGATCCGCGGCCGGGCGGCGGCGATGGTCAAATCGGCGTTGAGCACCAGGAAGCCGGCCGCCGCGACGCGCCGCACCGTCTCCTCGAGGAGCCGGATCGAGTCGGCGCCGCGGAAGCGCTCGTCGGTGTCGGGGAAGTGCTGGCCGATGTCGCCCAGGCCGGCGGCGCCGAGGAGCGCGTCCATCAGGGCGTGCACCGGCGCGTCGGCGTCGGAGTGGCCGAGGAGCCCGGTCTCCCCCGGGAACTCGACGCCGCCCAGGACGCAGCGTCGGCCCTCCGCGAAGGCGTGGACGTCGAAGCCGTAGCCCACGGCGGCGGGGCGCTCGAGGAGCGAGCGGGCCCGATCGAGATCGGCGGGATCGGTCACCTTGAAGTTCTCCTTCTCCCCGGGGACGAGCTGCACCGGACTTCCCAGGGACTCCACCAGGCTGGCCTCGTCGGTGGCGGCCGAGGCGGCGGCGCCGGCCCGGGCGTAGGCCTCGCGGAGGAGGTCGGTGCGGAAGCACTGCGGGGTCTGGGCGAGCCAGAGCTCCCGGCGATCGAGGGTGCCGCGGACACGCTCGCCTTCGGCGCGCTTGACGGTGTCGGTGGCGGGCAGCGCGGCCAGGGCGGCGCCGTGGATCCGGGCGGCGGCAAGGACCCGGGAGAAGAGCCCGGGGGTGGCGAAGGGCCGGGCGGCGTCGTGGACCGCCACCAGCGGGAAATCGCCGGCGGCAGCCAGGGCGGCGCGGACCGAGTCGGCGCGCTCCGCGCCGCCGGGAACTACCGCGTGGAGCTTCGGCCCCAGGCCGTGGGCGACCAGGAGGTCGCGGACCCGGTCGACCTCGTCGCTCGGGGCGGCGATCACCAGCCCGGCGACGTCGGGGCAGGCGGCGGCGGCCCGGGCGGCGTGGACC
>JAEZJH010000291.1 GCA_023436385.1 Pseudomonadota bacterium | reverse complement strand
GGCCCGCAAGCACAACTTCAACGCCGGTCCCTCGGCGCTGCCCCTCGAGGTCCTCGAGGAGGCCCAGAAGAATCTCGTCGATCACCACGGCCTCGGCCTGTCCGTGCTCGAGATGAGCCACCGGACGCCGGAGTTCGAGGGCATCCTCGACCACGCGAAGAAGACGATCGCCAAGCTGATCGGCCTGCCCGACACCTACGCCGTCCTCTTCCTCCAGGGCGGCGCCCACCTGCAGTTCTCGATGGTGCCGATGAACCTGGGCAAGGGCGGCGCCTACGTGAACACCGGCGTCTGGGCGAAGAAGGCCCTGGGCGAGGCCAAGGTCATCGGCAGCGCCACCGAGATCTGGACGGACAAGGACAACAACTTCAAGAACGTGCCGGCGAAGGGGACCAAGTTCCACATGCCGGACGTGCCCTACGTCCACACCACCTCGAACAACACCATCTACGGCACGCAGTGGCAGCACACCCCCGAGGTCTCGGGCACGCTGCACGTCTGCGACATGTCGAGCGACATCCTCTCCCGGCCGATCGAGATCGAGAAGTACGACATGATCTACGCCGGCGCCCAGAAGAACGCGGGCCCGTCGGGCGTGACGATCGTGATCGCCAAGAAGGCCGTCCTCGAGTCGTTCAAGGGCGAGGCCTGGGTGCCGAAGTTCCTCCGCTACCAGACCCACCAGAAGAACAACTCGCTCTTCAACACGCCGCCGACCTTCGCCATCTACCTCTGCTCGCTGGTCTTCGACTGGATCGATCGGATGGGCGGCCTGAAGGCGATCCAGCAGCGGAACGAGGAGAAGGCCGGCCTCATCTACGAGCAGATCGACCGGCGGCCGGAGCTGTTCCGCGGCCACGCGGCGAAGGACGCCCGCTCGCGGATGAACCTCACCTTCACCATGCCCACCCCGGAGATGGAGAAGGACTTCCTCGCCAAGGCGAAGGAGGCCGGCTGCATCGGCCTGAAGGGCCACCGGGACGTCGGCGGGCTCCGCGCCTCGATCTACAACGCGGTGCCGGTCGAGTCGGTCCAGGTCCTCGCCAACTTGATGGCGAAGTACCAGGGCTAAGCCGCGCTCCGACGCGGGAGCGGCCGCCGCCGCTCCGTGTCTCCCGGGGGGCCGTCCGTCGCGGGCGGCCCCTCGTGTTGTTGTCTCACCGGGTCCCTGCCCAGCCGGGCTGTCGGGCCCGCCCGCCCCGCCCCGCTACCCGACGGGTCCGGACGGCGCCGCCCCGCCAGACGGCGCGTCCCCGCCGTGGTACGCTCGCGCGCTTTGACCGGGGAAGGTTCATGTCGAACGTCGTCGTCGTCGGTGCCCAGTGGGGCGATGAAGGGAAGGGGAAGCTCGTCGACCTGTTCGCCGAGCACGCCTCCGTCGTCGTCCGCTACCAGGGCGGTAACAACGCGGGGCACACGCTGGTGGTGGGCGGGGAGAAGACCGTCCTCCACCTCATTCCCAGCGGGATCCTCCACCCCGGCAAGACCTGCGTGATCGGCAACGGCGTGGTGGTGGACCCCGAGGTGCTCTGCCGGGAGATCGAGACCTTGCAGGCGAAGGGCTACCTCGCCGACGAGTCGCAGCTGGTGATCTCCGAGCAGGCTCACGTGATCATGCCCTGGCACAAGGGGCTCGACGTGCTGCGCGAGGGCCTCGCCGGCGACGCCAAGATCGGCACCACCGGCCGCGGGATCGGTCCGGCCTACGAGGACAAGGTCGCCCGGCGCGGCGTGCGGGTCTTCGAGCTGGTGCGGCCGGAGCGGCTCCGGGCGGCGGTGGAGCGCGCCCTCCCCGAGGCCAACGCGCAGCTGGTCCGCCTGGGCGGCCAGCCCCTCGACGCGGACGCGGTGGTCGCCGCCTACGAGCGCTTCGGCGAGCGGCTCCGGCGCCATGCGGGGAATGCCTCGATCCTGGTCGACCGGAAGCTCCGGGAGGGCGCGCCGGTGATGTTCGAGGGCGCCCAGGGGACGCTCCTCGACGTCGATCACGGCACCTATCCGTACGTCACCAGCTCGAACACCGTGGCCGGCAACGCCGCCGCCGGCGCGGGGGTGGGGCCCTCGTTCCTCGACGTGGTGGTGGGCATCACCAAGGCCTATTGCACCCGGGTCGGCGCGGGGCCGTTCCCCACGGAGCTGTTCGACGCCACCGGGCAGCGCCTCCGGGACGTGGGCCAGGAGTACGGCGCCACCACCGGCCGCCCCCGGCGCTGCGGCTGGCTCGATGCGGTGGTGCTCCGCTACGCCGCCCGGGTCAACGGCCTCTGGGGCCTGGCCCTCACCAAGCTCGACGTGCTCACCGGGCTCCCGGAGCTGTCGATCGCCTCGGCCTACGAGCTGGACGGCGAGCGGCTCCAGGAGCTGCCGGTCGACGCCGCCGATCTCGCCCGGGTGCAGCCGGTCTACGAGACGCTACCGGGGTGGACGGAGTCCCTCGACGGCGTGCAGCGCTTCGAGGACCTGCCGGAGACCACCCGCCGCTACATCGCGCGGGTGGAGGAGCTGTCCGGCGTGCCGGTGATCGCGGTGAGCCTGGGCGCCGAGCGGGCCCGGACCATCCTCCGCGAGAACCCGTTCACGGCGAAGCGGCGGTAGACGGCAGGATCTGCCCGACGGCGGAACCGGCTGGACCGGGGCCCTCGCGGCCCGGCCCGGGGCGAGTTTCACGGCCGCACCGGGCTCCCGTCGGCGGGGCGGGGGAGCCGCGCTTCCGTAAACCGGGCAGTCGGGCGTTTGCTCCGCTCCTCCGGCCGGATAGACTCCCCGGAAATGGAAGCGCACGCCGCCGGTATTCGAGTCCTCGCGTCCCGCCGCGTCGCCGCGGCCCTGGGCGCGTTCCTGCTGTGGGCCCCCGCCGTCGCGTCCGCCGTACCGCCCCCCGAGGCGGCGGCGAAGAAGCTCGAGGGCGATCGGCTTCGGGACGCCGGCGATGTCGACGGCGCCCGGCGGGCCTACGACGCCGCCGTGGCCCTCGATCCGACCTACGCCGAAGCGCTCTCGGAGAGCGGCTCCCTGGCGTTCGCCGCGGACGACCTGGCCACCGCCCTCTCGCGCTTCCGGGCGGCGATCGCCGCCGATCCGCGCTACGCCCTTTCGCACTACAACCTGGGCTACGCCTCCCGGAAGGCGGGGGCGTTCCGCGACGCCGCGGAGGCCTACCGCGCCTACGTCGCGCTCTCGCCCGCGGATCCGGACGGCTACTACGGCCTCGCCGAGAGCCTCCGGGGCGCCGGGGATCGCCCGGGGGCGATCGCCGCGTACGAGCAGTACGTCGCCCGGGAGCGCCGGGAGAGCGAGCGCGAGTACGTCGAGAAGTCGGAGAAGCTCCTCGCCGAGCTCCGGGCCCAGGAGGAGGACGCCCGGACCACGCCGCCGCCGGCGGCGATCCCGCCGGGCGGCGATCCCGCCCTGGCGCTCCGGAAGATGACGGAGGGCGACGCCCACGCCGCCGCCGGTCGGGCCCGCGACGCGCTCTTCGCCTACCAGGACGCGGTAGCCGCCGATCCCGGCAACGCCGATGCGCTCTACCGCCTGGGGCTGGGCTACGCACGGCTGGGCCACCTCCCGGAGGCCGCGGAGAAGTGGCGGGCTACCGTCCTCTCGCCCCGGGCCTCGGCGGCGGTCCGGAACCTCGCCCGCTCGAACCTCGAGAAGGCCCAGGCGCGCCTGGGCGTCTCCGCGCCGATTCCGGCGGGACCGGCGGTCGCGGCCGCCCCGGCCTCCGGTCCCGGGGCGGCGGTCCGGCCCACCGGCCCCGAAGCCGCCGCCCAGTACCAGCGGGGCAATCGCCTGTACGCGGAGCGGAACTACCGGGAGGCGATCGGCGCCTACACCGCGGCGATCGCCCTCCGGCGCGACCACGCCTTCGCCTTCCTGGGTCGGGCCAACGCGTTCCTGGCGCTGGGTGCGCTGGCCGAGGCCCGGCAGGACGCGGAGGAGGCAATTCGCCTCGCGCCGGGTGCCGCCTCGCCGCTCTACACGCTGGCGATGGTCCTCGAGCGGCAGGGCGACCGGGTGGGAGCGGCGGCGCGCTATCGCGCCTACGCGGCCTCGTCGGCCGCCGACGCCAGCCCCGCGCAGCGAGAGACGGCGAGCCGCCAGGCGGCGGCCCTCGCGCCGTAGAGTTTGTAAACGTCCGCCGGCTTGCCCGACCCGGGGCCGACCGCCGGCCCGGGGTGGATCGCCTTCTTCTTGTTACGGTTCTAGCGCTGGCGTATAACCCGAAGCCTTTTCGCGGTTTGAGACATCCGCGCGGGAGAGACGCGTGTTCGAGTTGCTGATCGACGGGCTCGTGGCCCAGCAGGCGCCGGGCGGAGCCGGCGGGGGCGCGGGCTTCTTCGTCCAGATTCTGCCCATCCTGCTGATGTTCGCCGTGATCTACTTCATCATGATCCGGCCGCAGCAGAAGCAGGCGAAGAAGCACCGCGAGTATCTCGCCGGCCTGAAAAAGGGCGACGAGGTGGTCACCAATAGCGGCATCTTCGGGCGCATCGATGCGATCGAGGATCACGCGATCCGCCTCGAGATCGCCCGGGACGTGAAGATTCGCGTGTTGAAGACGCAGGTGGCCGGGCCGCAGCCCGGGACCGTCCCGTCCACCACGCTCGAGACCAAGAAGGAATAGCGCCAGGGCGGTCCACCGTTCGACCGAACGCCGGCGGCGTGCCGGCGACGCGGCGGCGGGAGGGACCCCGCGCGAGGTTCGCATGGACAGAAGCTGGTACGTTCGCCTGGGGTTGGTGCTCGCGGTCGTTCTGGGCGCGGTCTACTTCCTCGTTCCGACCTTCGTGTACTTCTCGCTCCCGGCCGAGACGCGCAACGACAAGCAGGTCTTCGAGTCCGCCCTGCCGTCGTGGGCGCCGAAGAAGCGCGTCAACCTGGGCCTCGACCTGCAGGGCGGGGTGCACCTGTCCCTCGGCGTCGACCTCCAGAAGGCCGTCGACGACAAGGTGATCCGCCGCGCCGACGAGCTGCGCGCCTACGCCACGGAGCAGAAGCTCCCGGTCGGCGAGATGAAGGCGATCACGGCCGACGACCAGGTCCGGATCTCCTTCCCCAGCGAGGCCGACAAGGACAACTTCCGCAAGGTCGCCCTCGAGTACTGGAACGACATGCGCGTCGTCGGCGGCGGGGGCCAGGAGCTGGTCCTCGCCTTCCGCGAGGACGCCCTCACGACCTTCAAGGACAGCGCCCTCGACCAGGCCCTCCGGACCATCCGGAACCGCGTCGACAGCCTGGGCGTCACCGAGCCGACGATCTCGAAGCGCGGCGAGGACAACATCGTCGTCCAGCTCCCGGGCTTCAAGGATCCGGAGCAGGCGAAGGACCTCCTCGGCCGCACCGCGCAGCTCGAGTTCAAGATCGTCGCCGACGAAGAGGCGCGCGATCTGGTCACCACCCTGGCGCCGTTCCCCGAGGGCATCCAGATCGGCGGCAACGACGGCCAGGCCTACCTGGTCTCCGAGGACCGGCAGGCCCTGGTGAACTTCCTCGAGGGCAAGGCGCCCGAGGGCCTCGAGTTCGCCATCGGCCGGGTGGAGACGCAGGTGCCGGGCTCGCCGACGCCGCGGGTCTCCTTCCGCACCTACGTGCTCCGCTCGAAGACCGAGCTCACCGGCGATCGCCTCACCGACGCCCGGCCGATGCTCGACCAGTCGCAGGGCCAGAACAAGCCGTACGTGGCCCTCTCCTTCGACAAGACCGGCGCGCAGCAGTTCGAGGAGGTCACCGGCGCCAACATCCAGCGGCGCCTGGCGATCGTGCTCGACGACACCGTCGACTCGGCCCCGGTGATCCAGTCGCGGATCGCCGGCGGCAACGCCCAGATCACCCTGGGCGGGATGAAGAACTACAACCAGCTGCTCCAGGAGGCGAACGACCTCTCGCTCGTGCTCCGCTCCGGCGCGCTCCCCGCTCCGGTGTCGGTCCTCGAGGAGCGGACGGTGGGCGCCTCCCTCGGGCCGGAGCTGATTCGCAAGGGCTCTCTCGCGGCGCTGATCGGTCTCGCGCTGGTGCTGTTGTTCATGATCATCTACTACCGGTTGACCGGTCTGATCGCCGACCTGGCGCTGGTCCTGAACGGCCTCCTCCTCCTCGCGGCGATGGCGCTGGCGGGGGCGACGCTGACCTTGCCCGGGATCGCCGGCTTCATCCTCACCCTCGGCATGGCGGTCGACGCCAACGTGCTGATCAACGAGCGCATCCGCGAGGAAGTCCGCGAGGGCAAGCCGCCCAAGGTCGCGGTGGCCAACGGCTACGGCAAGGCCTTCTGGACCATCTTCGACGCCAACGTCACCACCCTGATCGCCGGCTTCGTGCTCCTGCAGTACGGCACCGGTCCGATCCGCGGCTTCGCGGTCACCCTGATCATCGGCCTGATCGCCTCGATGTTCACGGCGATCGTCGTCACCCGGCTGATCATGGATGCCCTCGTTCTCAAGGGCCAGGTGGCCAAGCTTTCGGTCTAGCGCTCGGGCGCGGAGGATTGACACAAATGGAGATCATCAAGCCCGGGACCAAGTTCGACTTCCTGGGAAAGCGCAAGATCGCCCTCACCTTCTCGGCGATCGCCTGCGCCCTCATCTGGATCCTGGTCCCGTTCCGCCTGAACCTCGGCGTGGACTTCGCCGGCGGCACGGAGATCGAGGTCAAGTTCACCGAGCCGACCTCGGCCGAAGTGGTGCGCGAGCGGGTCGAGGCCGCCGGCTTCGCCGACGCCTCCGTGCAGCAGTACGGCGACGCCGACGAGAACTCGTTCCTGATCCGCGTCGAGCGGGTCTCGGTGCTCTCGCCCGAGCAGGCCGCGGCGCTCCGCACCTCCCTCGAGACGCAGCTCCAGCCCTACGGCGTCCGGAGCATCGACTTCGATCCCAACATCGGGGCCCAGGTCGACATCCGCACCGAGAAGCCGGTGCCGCTCGACACCCTCCGGACCGCGGTGGGCCAGGCCAACGTGCAGCTCGCTCCCACCGCCGAGCCGATCCGCGACCTCACCCGGGCCGAGCAGCCGTCCTACCAGCTCCTCATCCAGGGCCTGTCCGACAAGGTCTCGGCCTCGCTCCGGCAGGCGTTCGGCGAGGGAAAGGTGGAGGTCCGCCGGGTCGAGTACGTGGGTCCGCAGGTCGGCAAGGAGCTCCGGAACCGCGGCATCATGGCGGTGCTCCTCTCGATGGGCGCGATCCTGCTGTACGTCGCCTTCCGGTTCCAGCCGAAGTTCGCGCCCGGAGGCGTGATCGCCCTCTTCCACGACGTCACCTTCGTGATGGCCTACTACGTGGTGACCGGCGCCGAGTTCAACCTCACCTCGATCGCCGTGGTGCTGACCATCGTCGGCTACTCGATCAACGACACCATCGTGATCTTCGACCGCGTCCGCGAGGTCGAGGGCCGCAAGACCGGCAAGTCGCTGACGGAGATCATCAACGCCGCGCTCAACGAGACGCTGTCGCGGACGATCCTCACCACCGCCCTGACCGCCTTCTCGCTGCTCGGCCTGCTCGTCTACGCCCCGGGGACGCTCTTCGACTTCGCCGCCGCGATGCTCGTCGGCCTGATCTCCGGTACGTACTCGACGATCTACATCGCCGGTCCCTTCGCGATCTGGATCGACAACTGGCTGAAGAAGCGGGAGCTGGCCCAGGCCGCCGCGGGCAAGCTGCCGCCGAAGCCGACCTCGAAGCGCGCCACCGCTTCCCAGCGGGGGTAGTCGCGCGACCTCGCGAGCGGCTCCGGGGGGCCGCTCGCGATCGAGGTCGCCGGTTCCGGTCCATCTCTCGTCGGCGCCCGGGGGGGCGCCCGGTAGGAGCCTCCCGTGCGCTGGGAGTTCCTCGAAGCCGCCCCCGGGGTGGACTCCCTCCGCCGCGAGCTGGGAGTCCATCCGCTGGTCGCCGGGGTCCTTTGCCGCCGCGGGCTCGCCGCGCCCACGGCGGCGGGGGCGTTGCTGGG
>JAEZJH010000283.1 GCA_023436385.1 Pseudomonadota bacterium | reverse complement strand
CGGCTCGCCGCCCAGGTGTAGATCCGAGATCACCGCCACCCGCGTCGCCCGTCGCGCCATCCACCCCTCCGCCCGGACTCATCCTCGCCCGCTCGCTGGCCGGGCAGCCGGGCACCCGCCCGCACGTCCGCCAGCGGCACGGTGCCACCCGCCGAAAACCTCGCGATCGGACCGCCCGGTGTCCAGCCGCCGGGCCGGGACCCGGGGGCCTCCCGGCGCCGGGGCGCGAACTGGCAGGCGGGGTCCGGTGGGCCGCGTCGCCCCGCAGCGCTCCGCCTTGCGTCGCCGAGCATCGAAGGGCTTCCGGCGGGTTCGCGACGGCCGGAGCGAGGGAGCCGCGGAGGCGGCGATCGATCCAAGGGCCCGCCGGTATGACACCGCCGGGACCGGATGGCGATCATCCGGATACGGAGGCAACGTATGGCGCTGGCGACGTTCGCGGCGGGCTGTTTCTGGGGTGTGGAGGAGGAGTTCCGCTGCCTGAAGGGCGTGCGGTCGACCGAGGTCGGATACACCGGAGGCGCCACCCCGAACCCCACCTACGAGGCCGTCTGCTCGGACCGGACGGGCCACGCGGAGGCGGTGCGGCTCGACTTCGACCCGGAGACCATCTCCTACGAGCAGCTCCTCGACGCCTTCTTCCGGCTCCACGATCCGACCAGCTTCGAGCGGCAGGGGCCGGACGTGGGCAGCCAGTACCGGTCGGCGATCTTCTTCCACGACGCGGAGCAGGAGGCGGCGGCCCGCCGGAAGGTGGAGGAGCTAAACCGGACCGGGAAGTTCCGGCGGCCGATCGTCACCCAGATCGTCCCCGCGGGTCCCTGGTGGCGGGCGGAGGAGTACCACCAGAAATACCTGGCCGCCCGGGGCCTCCGGGGCTGCCACCTGTAGCGGCGCGTACCCGCCGGGGCCCGTGGTAGCCTTCCGGGGTTCATCCCCGGAGGCTCCCGATGTCCCGCCGCCTTGCCCTTCTCGGCCTCGTCCTGCTCGCCGCCGGTTGCGCGAAGGACGGGAACTCCGACCCCGGACCGGGAGCCTGTTCGTCCGGCGAGGCCGCCTGCGGCGACACGTGTGTCGACCTCCGCGCCGATGTCTCGCATTGCGGGACCTGCGGACGGGCGTGCGAGGCGGGAGACATCTGTAGCGCCGGCACCTGCAGCCGGCCCTGTGCCGGCCACCGGTTCGTGCCCCTCGACCCCTTCGTCGTCGGCACGGCGGGCCAGGCGGCCACCGCCGCCGACGCCGACGGGGACGGCCTCGCCGAGCTGGTGGTGGCCGACATGTTCAACGGGCTGGTGATGATTCCCCAGACCTCCCGCCGCGTCTTCGGCACCCCCCTGACACTGGCGGAGGGGCACGGTCCGGCGGCCATCGCCGCCGCCGACCTGGACGAGGACGGGCGCGCCGACCTGCTGGTCGGCGAGGCCTACGAGCCCCGGGTGCTCTCGCTCCGGAACACCGGCGAGGGGAGCTTCGCCAAGCGCTGGGTCGAGCCGATCCGCGCCTACGCCTGGGCCTACGCCACCGGCGATCTCGACGGTGACGGCCACCTCGACATCGTCGCCACCGCGCCGGAGGAGGGGGAGGTGATCCTTCTCCAGGGCGACGGCACCGGCGAGTTCCTCTTCCAGGAGCGGGCCCAGTTCACCGGCCGCCCCTTCGCCCCGGGGATCGGCGACTTCGACGGCGACGGCCGGACCGACGTCGCCTTCGCCGCCGGCGGCTCGTCGTTCGCGGTGGTGCTCTACCACCGGGACGACGGCTACGACCCGGAGCTGGTCGACGCGGTCGAGACGCTCCAGGGACTCGCCGCCGGCGACTTCGACGGCGACGGCCTGGACGATCTCGCCACCGCCGGCGTTTCCTCCGTGGCCATCCTCCTCGGCCGCCGCCAGGGACCGTTCGAGCGGCTCGCCCCGGTGGACCACGCGTGGGCGGAGTTGGCCGCCGGCGATCTCGACGGCGACGGGCTTCCGGAGGTCGTGGCGCTGGGGGGCGGCCGCCTCCGCGTCCTCGAGGTGGAGGGCGCCGAGCTCCGGGTGGTCTCCGAGGTGGTGGTCGGTGCCGGCTCCGCCAAACCGGTCCTGGTCGACCTCGACGGCGACCGCGTCCTCGACCTGGTCGGTTTCCGGCCAGCGAATCCCGGCGCGGGTATCGAGGGCGCGGTGCTGCCGGTCTACTCCGAGTGCGACTGAGGTCGCGGGCCGGGGATCGGCGCGGTCAGGCGAGCCGCTTCCGGAAGCTCGCCGCCGCGGCGGCGAAGATGCCGATCCCGAACACGGCCAAGGCGAGGAGTTCGGGCCAGAGATCGGCGGCGGTCGCGCCGCGCAGCAGGGTGGAGCGGAGCACGTCCACGTAGTGCCGGACCGGATTCACCAGGGTGAGCATCTGGAGCCAGGCGGGCATGGCGCGGACCGGGGTGAGCGCGCCGGAGAGCAGGATCGCCGGGATGGCGGCGAGGAAGCCGCCCAGGAAGGCCTGCTGCTGGTTTCGCGAGATCGTCGAGACCAGCAGGCCGACGCCGAGGGTGGTGAGCAGGTAGAGGGCGGTGGCGAAGAACGCCAGCCCGAGGCTCCCGCGGAGCGGGAGGTCGAAGAGCCACGAGCCGGTGGTCAGGGCGATCCCCACCACGAAGAGGCCGATCGCCGCGAAGGGCAAGATCTTCCCGAGGAGCAGCACCGTGCTGGGGATCGGCGTCACCGCCACCTGCTCCAGGGTGCCGCTCTCCTTCTCCCGGGCCAGGCCCATGGCGGCGACGATGGTGGTGATCACCAGGAGGAGGAGCGCCATCACCCCCGGGATCATGAACGGGGGCGTCTTCATCGCCGGGTTGTAGAGGATCCGGGGCGAGAGGGCGATCGCCGGCGCGGCGCCGCCGACCGTCGCCGCGTAGCGGGCCACCGCCGCGGAGGCCACGGCGCCGCGGTTGGGGTCGGTCCCGTCGAGGAGCACCTGCACCTCCGCCGCGCGGCCACGGGCCAGGTCGGCCGCCAGGCCGCGGGGGAGGATCACCGCCGCGGCGATCGTGCTCTCGTCGAGCATCCGGTTCGCCTCCTCGGGATCGGCGACGTCGGCGACGCGGAGGAGGGTGGTGTCGGCGACCAGGCGCCGGGCCAGCTCCCGGCTCTCCGGGGTCCGGTCGAGATCGACGATCGCCGTCGGGACGCGGTCGACCTCGAAGTCCACCGCGAAGCTGAAGACGACCAACTGGAGCAGCGGCGCCACCACCAGCATGAACATCACCCGGCGATCGCGGATGGTCTGGAGGACCTCCTTGCGGATCACCGCGGCGAGCTGGACGCGAAACAGTCGGGCGTTCATCGCGTCCCCCTCAGGCCAGCCGCCGGCGGAACTTCGCGGTGGAGATCCCCACGACCGCCACCGCGAAGAGGGCGAGGGCGAGGAGGTCGGGCCACACCTCGGCGAGGCCGTTGCCCTTGAGGAGGACGCCGCGGAGCCCGTCGACGAAGTAGCGGGCCGGCACCACCGCCGAGAGCCACTGGAGCACGACCGGCATGTTCTCGAGGGGGAAGAGGAAGCCGGAGAAGAGGAGCGAGGGGAGCATCGAGGAGAGGGCGCCCGCCTGCGTGGCCACCAGCTGATTCTTGGTGATCACGGAGATGAGCAGGCCCTGGCCGAGCATGCCCACCAGGAAGAGGAGGCCCATGGCGAAGACCAGCACCAGGGAGCCGCGGATCGGCACGTCGAAGACCCAGGCGCCGAGGGCCAGCACCAGGAGCAGCTGGAGGACGCCCAGGGCGAGGAAGGGGGCGAGCTTGCCGAGGACGATCTCCAGGCGACCCACCGGCGCGGCGAAGAGCTGCTCCATCGAGCCCCGCTCCCACTCGCCGGCGACGGTGAGGGCGGTGAGGAGCACCGCCGCCAGGGCGAGGAGGTAGGCGGAGAGGCCCGGCACCAGGAAGTGCTCCGAGCGCATGGTCGGGTTGAAGCGGGTCCACACCGCGGCCCGGAGGCCGGCGGGGCGGAGGGCCGGGCTGGCGTCCGCGCGCCGCACCGCGAGCCGCGCGCCGCTCGCCCGCGCCAGCGTCTCGACCTTGGCGAGGAGGGAGTTTCCGGCGACGCCGTCGGCTCCGTCGACGCGGACCTGCACCTCGGCCCGTTCGCCACGGGCCAGGTCCCGGCCGAAGTCCCGGGGGATCACCACCGCCCCGAGGACGTCCGCCCGCCGGAGGAGCGTCTCCGCGGCGGCGACGTCGGCCGGCTCGGCCTCGAGGAGCAGGTCCCCCGAGGCGGTGAGCTCCCGGGCGAACTGCCGCGAGCGGCTGGTGCCGTCGAGGTCGACGATCGCCACCGGGATCTCGTCGAGGTCGAAGCTGACGCCGTAGCCGAAGAGCGCCAGCAGCACCACCGGCATCGCCAGGGCGAGGTAGAGCGTCCGCGGATCGCGGCGGATGTGCAGCGCCTCCTTCATGGCGATGGCGCCGGTGCGGAGGAGGAAGCGGCGGAGGCGCTCGTTCACGAAAGGCCTCCGGGGCCGGCGGTGGTCGCCGGCCGGGCCCGGGCCCCGACCACGGCGAGGAAGACGTCCTCGAGGGAAGGCTCGACCTCCGCCGCGGCGGCGCCGGGGGGGAGGAGCGCGCGGAGCGCGGCGGGGTCGAGGGACGGATCGACGCGGAGGTGGACTCCGGCGCCGAAGGGTTCCACCGCGATCACCCCGGGCGTTCCCCGGAGCGATGCGGCGACGGCGGCGAGGCCGGCGCCGTGGATCGCCACCAGCCGCTCCGGGACGTGGGTCCGCTTCAGGCCGGCCGGCGTGGCGAGGGCCACCAGCTTCCCGTCCACCATCAGGCCGATGCGGCCGCAGTACTCGGCCTCGTCGAGGTAGTGGGTGGTGACGAAGACGGTGACGCCCTCCCGCGAGAGGCGGCGGATCAGGCGCCAGAAGTCCCGGCGGGAGACCGGGTCGACGCCGGCGGTGGGCTCGTCGAGGAAGACCACCTCCGGCCGGTGGAGGATCGCCGACCCCAGGGCGAGGCGCTGCCGGATCCCGCCGGGGAGCGCGCCGGTGACGGTGTTTCGCTCGTCGCCGAGATGGGTGAGGGCGAGGATCTCCTCGACCCGGGCGGCGAGGGCCTGGCCGGCGAGGCCGTAGGCGCCGCCGAAGAAACGCAGGTTGTCCCCGACGGTGAGGTCCAGATACAGCGAGAATTTTTGAGACATGTAGCCGATGCGCCGCTTCACCGCCTCCGGCGCGGTGGCGATCCGGTGGCCGGCCACCGTGGCGTCGCCGGCGGTGGGGGCGAGGAGGCCGCAGAGCATGCGGATGGTGGTCGACTTGCCGGCGCCGTTGGCGCCCAGGTAGCCGAAGATCTCCCCGCGCTCGACGTGGAAGCTGACCCGGTCCACCGCCAGGAAGTCGCCGAAGCGGCGGGTGAGGCCGTGGACCTCGATCGCCGGGCCGGTCCCGCCCCCGGCTGCGGGGATCGCGCCGGTCTTCATGCCGCCTCCGCGAGCCGCGCCAGGAACAGGTCCTCGAAGGTCGGCGCCGCCCGGACCAGCTCGGCGCCCAGG
>JAEZJH010000269.1 GCA_023436385.1 Pseudomonadota bacterium | reverse complement strand
CTTTCCGCAGCCCACCGGCGCATCGCCTTCTCCTGGGCCGCCGCAGCAGACGAGTACTGCGTCAGGATCGTGCTCGTCGAGGGCGTTGATAGCGCCGGCGGGATCGATGTCGCCGGGTGGGGCTATCGAATCGAGGATGCCTACGCCTTCCTGGCCCGCTGTGACGATAAGCCTCTGGAAGCAAAGGCCCCGTTTGTATACCCCTCCACCGGCAGGATCGACCTCTCGCCAACCCCAGATTTCTGGAAGGAGCCATGGCGGATTTCCGTCCATGTAGAGGCTTCCTTCGCAGCGGGACAGGGCGTACCCGAACGACTTCGGATCGATGTCGACGCTCTGGAGGTGCTTGCCGGGGTTCCTTGCAGTCGGTAGGTAGGTCGCGGCTGCGGTTCGTCGCCCCAGTGGGCTTCCTCAGCACTCTCGCGGCCGGGCGTTCGACGACGCCATCCGCGATTGCAGGAGGCCGCTCGCCGTGGCTGGTCTCCTCTTCTCGATGAAGCCTATTCGTCCTCTTCCTCGCCGGCGGGACCCTTGCGGCGCTTCGGGGCCTCGCCGAGGCCGCCGACGCGCTGGGCCTCGTTCACCGGGGTGCCGCGGGGGCCCTGCTTGGCCGGCGGCGGCTCGGCGCCCTCTTCGGCGCCCAGGCGCTCGGAGACCGCGAAGAGGACCGTGCGGATCACCTTGCGAGCGGTGGTCAGGTCGGGGAGCGCGGCGCCGGACCGGACCCGCTCCGCCAGCTCGGGTTCGGTGAGGGGCTTCCCCGGTCGGACCGGACGCTGGTGCGCGTGCTCGGCGTTCACGCAGGCGAACAGCTCCGGGAGGTCGCCCTTCAGCGCTTCCTCGAGGTTCGCGGACTCGTCGGGCGAGAGCCGCTCCCGGAGGGCGCAGACCACCTCCCGGGCCGCGCCCACCGCCGCCGCCTCGTCCGGAAGCGAGCCCGCGACCCGCACCTTTTCCAGAATTTCCGCGCGTTCCACGGGGCGAATCTAGGGTCCGGCCCGGGGCGCGGCCATGTCGAGTCGCCGGGGGCCCGCACGGCCGGTAGCCTCAGGCCGGCGCGATCTCCATCACCACCGGCACGTGGTCGGACGGGCCCTTGCCCTTCCGCATCTCCCGGTCGATGAACGACGAGGTGATCCGGTCGGCGAGGGGCCGCGTCGCCAGCACCAGATCGATCCGGAGCCCACGGTTCTTGGGGAAGGCGAGCATCCGGTAGTCCCACCACGAGTAGGCGCCGGCCTCGTCGTGGTGCAGGCGGAAGGCGTCGACCAGGCCGAAGCCGCGGACGTGCTCGAGGGCGTTCCGGGCGTCGACGTGGAACAGGGTTTCGCCCTCCCAGGCCGCCGGGTCGTAGACGTCCCGGGGCTCGGGAGCGACGTTGAAGTCGCCCAGGACCGCGAGGGGCTGGGCCGGGTCGCAGCGCTCGTCGAGGTAACGACGGAGCCGCTCCAGCCAGCGCAGCTTGTACGCGTACTTGTCCGAGCCCACCGCCTGGCCGTTCGGTACGTAGACGCTGATCACCCGGATCCCGTCGACGGTGGCGGCCACCAGGCGCGCCTGGGTGTCCTCCGCGTCGCCGTCCTGGAGGCCGATCTGCACGTCCTCGAGTGGCCGCTTCGAGAGAATGGCCACGCCGTTGTAGGTCTTCTGGCAGGCGGCGGCGACCTCGTAGCCCAGCTCCTTCAGGCCCAACTTCTCCAGGGCCGGGAGTTCGCACTTCAGCTCCTGCAGGCAGAGCACGTCGGGCTTGCGAGCGGCGAGCCACTCGACGAGCCGTTCCTGTCGGGCGCGGATCGAGTTCACGTTCCAGGTGGCGAGGAGCACGGGACCTCCGGGGATCGTCGGCGCTGTCGGGGGCGGAGTCGCCCGGGACCGGCGCGCACCGGGCGCCGATCCCCGCGCCCCGCCTCTCCGGAGCGCCGCATTCGACGGCGAATCTTAGCGGGCCCGCGCGTGTCGGGGCTTGCAAGGTCACGCGGGAAGGGATCAGATCCGCGCCATGGCGAACATCGAACCGAAGACCTCCCCCGCGGACGCCGCCCCCGAGGCCGTTTCCGCTCCCGAGCTCCCCGTCGAACCCGTCCTCCCCGACGCGCCGAAGATCGCGCCCCACGACCCGACCACGCCGCCGGGCCTCCTCCAGTGGATGATGGAGGACTGGAAGACGCCCTCGCCCAAGGCGCCGCCGAAGATCCGGAACGCCGAGCGCTTCCGCGCCCGCCGGGCCGCGCTCTCCGCCCTCTTCCCGGGCGAGACGCTGGTGATCCCCACCGGCCACGAGAAGTACCGGTCGAACGACACCGCCTACCGGTTCCGGCCGGGGAGCGAGTTCTTCTACCTGGTGGGCAACCACGAGCCGGACTGCGTGCTGGTGCTCGAGCCGAAGGAGGGCGGCGGCCACACCGACGTGCTCTGGGTCGAGCCGAACCCGGGCAAGACCTCGCCCACCTTCTTCACCGATCGCGCCAAGGGCGAGCTGTGGGTGGGCCCGCGGCTCGGCGTGGAGAAGAGCCGGATCCGCTACGACATCGACGAGTGCCGCGGCCTCCCGGAGCTGCCCGCCTACCTCGCCTCGCTCCACGGCGAGGTGGCCCGGCCCTTCCGCGTCCTCCGCGGGATGGACGCGGACGTCGACGGGGCGCTGCCGGCCCAGGACGAGCGCGACGCGGCGCTGGCGGCGGCGATCCACGAGCTCCGGCTGAAGAAGGATCCCACCGAGATCCGGGAGATCGAGGAGGCGATCGCCGCCACCAAGAACGCCCTCGAGGGCGTGATCGCGTCGCTCCCGGGCGCGGAATCGGAGCGGGTGGTCGAGGCGCTCTTCGACGTCCACGCGCGGATCCACGGGAACGGCGTCGGCTTCGAGACCATCGCCGCCTCCGGCGCCCACGCGGCCACGCTCCACTGGACGCGGAACGACGGCCCCATCGATCGCGAGGCGCTCCTCCTCATCGACTGCGGGATCGAGGTGAACTCGCTCTACACCTCCGACGTCACCCGGACGATCCCGGCGAGCGGCAAGTTCTCCCCGGTCCAGCGGAAGCTCTACGACATCGTCATGGAGGCCCAGGCCGCGGCGATCGCCGCGGTGAAGCCGGGCGCCGACTTCCTCGCGCCCCATCGGGCGGCGATGGAGGTCTTCGCCCACGCCCTGGTGCGGCTGGGGATCCTCGAGAACGCCGAGGAGGCGCTCAAGGAGGAGAACCAGTTCTACAAGCGGTTCACCCTCCACGGTACCAGCCACATGCTCGGGCTCGACGTCCACGACAACGCCCGGGCGCGGCCGGAGAAGTACCGGCAGGGCAAGCTCGAGCCGGGGATGATCCTGACCATCGAGCCGGGGCTCTACTTCCAGCTCGACGACGAGAAGGTGCCGCGGAAGTACCGGGGCATCGGCATCCGCGTCGAGGAGGACGTGCTGGTGACCGCCCGGGGCAACCGGGTGCTCACCGCGGAGATCCCGAACCAGGCCGACGAGATCGAGGCCTGGATGGCGTCGATCTGGGGCGCCTACGACGACGAAGAGGAGGAGGAGGCGAAGCCGGCGCGCCGGGCGAAGCGGGCGGAGGCGAAGAAGCCCGCGGCCCGGAAGCCGGTGGCCGAGAAGCCGGCGGCGAAGGCCAAGGCCGCGCCGGCCCGGGCCGGGAAACGCGCCGCCCCCGCCGCGAAGGCGAGCCG
>JAEZJH010000195.1 GCA_023436385.1 Pseudomonadota bacterium | reverse complement strand
GCAGAGCATCGCCTCGATCATCACCAGGCCGAACGGCTCGTTCCAGCGGATCGGGAAGAGCAGCGCCTCGGCGCCGGCGAGCAGCTCCACCTTCGGCCCGTGGGAGACCTCTCCCAGGTGTCGGACGTGGGGTTCCCGGAGGCGCGCCGCGACCCGGTTGGCGAAGAACTCCTGGTCGATCTCGTGGGGCCGGCCGCCGATCTGGAGTTCCATCCCCACCGCGCGGGCCACGTCGACCGCGGTGTCGGGCCCCTTCACCTCGGAGAGCCGGCCCAGGAACGCGAGGTAGCCCCGGCCCCGGGCGCCGAAGGGATAGCGGGAGGGATCGAGGCCGTGGTGCACCACCCGCCGGCGCCGGAACTCCGGGTAGAGCTCGCCCTGCCGCCGGGAGATGGTGACGAAGGTGATCGGGCCCTGGGTCCGGGCGTAGAACGAGGCGAAGGCCTCGTCGCGGTCGTGGTGCACGGTGTAGACCACCGGCAGGTCGTCGCTCGCGGCGAAGGGCAGGAACGAGGCGACGTGGGCGTGGACCACGTCGAAGCCGCCGTCGGCGCGGATCCGCTCCGCTGCCCAGGCCGCATGCGAGAGCTCGAAGAGCGGGTGCGGCGGCCAGACCGCCTCGTCGAAGAGCCACTCCTTGGTGCAGGCCAGGCGCGAGTCCCCGGTGGCGTAGAGGGTGACCCGGTGGCCGGCGCGGGCCAGCCCCTCGACCAGCTGCTGCACGATCAGCTCCGTCCCCCCGTACCGCGGCGGCGGCACGGGGACGAACGGCGTCGAGACCATGGCGATCCGCAGCGACCCCGGGTTGGTTCCCGGCCTTCCGCTCCAGGGAATGGACAACTCGACACCTCCGGGCCCGAGGCCGGTCCGGAACGCGGCCGCGGCGACACCGAGCCGTGGTCCGCTTTCCGCGGGGCATCGCCCGGAGCGCCGGCCCCCCACGTCGGACCTCCGGGCTCCGTGCCCCGCGAGAAAGTAGGAGCGGCCGTCGCCCGGGACAGGCACGTCCGTCGGGTCCGGCGCTTGCCCGGTTTTACGGAGCTCCCCAGAGGAACCGATCGAAGCGGGGATCGAGGTAGCGGATCGCCGCCGCCTCGAGGCCACCGGGGCCGAAGCGGTAGAGCCCGTAGCGGCCGGTGCGGCCCGGGTCCGGGTCGACGCGGGTGGCGCTTCCCGGGCAGAGGACCGGGACGGTCCGGCCGGGGACCGGGAGCTCGACCCGCATCTGCCGGTGCCGGTGTCCGTGGAGGACGAGCCGTACCGGCAGCACGCCGAGAGCCCGCTCCACCTGCTCCACGTCGGCGAGCGGCGTCGGGTCCTTCGGATCGGCGGCGGCCCGGTCGACGTCGCTCAACCGGAGGTGGTGGTGGAGGAGGAGGACCACGTACCGCGAGCGGAGCCGGGGATCGGCGCAGAGGGAGGCGAGCCGCTCGAGCTGGTCGCCGTCGATCCGGCCGGGGACCAGGTTGGGCGCCACCCCGGGCACGAACGGGCAGGAGTCGAGGGCCAGGAAGGCCAGGTGCTCGCCCACCAGGTGGCAGTACGGAAACGGCCGGCCGCCCAGGTCACAGGCGACCGCGTCGGCGAACGCCCGCCGAAACCAGTTCTCCCGGACCGCCTCCTCCCGCCACACGTCGTGGTTCCCCGGGAGCACCGAGAGCCGCACCCCGGGCAGCGCCGCGTCCAGGTAGGCCCGGGCCCGGCGAAACTCCGTCTCCTTGGCGGTGAGGGTGACGTCGCCGGTGATCACCACGTGGTCGGGCCGGCGGAGCGCCAGGTCGTGGAGCAGCCGCTCGAGGATCCGCTCGCTGTGCTTGCGGATCTTCGGGTGGAGCGAGGCCTCGTCGCCGAGGTAGTCCCGCACGTCGGCGACGTGGAGATCGGTGAGATGCGCGACCAGCACGGGCCTAGTGTATCGCCGAGACGCCGTCCGTCACCCTCCCCGGCCGGCACAACCGGGGCTCGCCAGCGAGGAGTGCGTTTCGCAGGATGATTTCTCCGGTTCGGAGTTCGAGGCCCGCGGGGACGTTCACCGGGCGCAGAAATTCAATCGTCTCGAACCCGGCCCCGGGTGGCCTTCACGGTGGCGCGGCGTCCCTTCGCCTCCAGCCGGCGGCGTTTCGAACCCTGGGTCGGCTTGGTGGCATGGCGAGGCTTCACGGGGCGATTGAGCTTCTCGAGCTTCTCGGTCAGACGGTCGAAGGCCCGGGCCAGGTTGCGCCGCTGGCTGCGCTCCTCGGTGGCGATGACGACGATCCCGGACGGAACGTGCGTCAAGCGCACGGCCGTGGAGGTCTTGTTCTTGTGCTGCCCTCCCGGCCCCCCGGAACGGAAGTAGTCCACCTCCGTGTCCCGGGCGAGCCCGTCGGGCGTGACGTCCCAGGGCATAGCGGGGGGACGCTACACCGAATGGCCGCCGACGAGAAAGCCCGGGCGCGTGCCCGAGGCCCGTCGGTACCTCGGCCGGCAAGGAAGCCGGCCGGTGTATCTCAGTCGATCCGGGAGCAGAACGGTGCCCGCGACTCCCAGTAGCTGGCGCCGGCAAACTCCGGGAAGAGTGCCGACTCGAGCGTGATCGCGAAGGGGAGCCGCTTCTCCCCGTAGCAGCAGCCCGGGCCGGTGCACTCGAAGACCTCGCGGCTTTCGCCGTCCTGGCAAAAATAGGCGGCGTAGTCGTCCCAGCCACCGACCACCGTCCCAAGGGCGAAGCTCGCGTCGATCGCGACCGTGACCCGCTCCGGCTCCTCCCCGGGGGTGATCGTCACCATACCGTCGACGGCCTCGAGCTCGGGGACCCAGGTGCCCCCGTGAAACGTCCGAACGATCTGCAACTGCGCACCGCTGAAGTCGGGCGTTTCCCCCGAGGCGACGATCCGGTGGGTCCCGGCCTCGAGGTTCGGCACCCGCAAGCGCAGGAACGAGAACTCGCTCGGCCACTGGGGCCCTTCGAGTTCCGCACACACACTGCCGAGCGCACGCCGGTCGACGAGCCGGACCTCGCTGAACTCCTCCTCCCCCCAGGTGAGACCGGCGTGGCCAGCAGTCCAGTCGCCGCCGGCCAGGATGCTGCCCCAGTCGAACTCCACGGTCTCAACCGGGTCGGCCGGGTCTTCGCCGCCGCAGCTCGCCAGCACCGCCAACATCGCCAAGGGGACCAGCAGGTTCCTGCTGCGATCGCTCACGGACCTCTCCCTTTCCGCACGCCTTGCTCGGTTCGGCCACGGAGCCTATCCCTGCCGGAAAGGGCGCTGCAAAATGAAAACAGGCAACCGCTCGCCCCCGGGAGGGTAGCGGTGCTCGCCCGGGCGCCGAT
>JAEZJH010000159.1 GCA_023436385.1 Pseudomonadota bacterium | reverse complement strand
GTGCCGCTCCCCGCACCCGCGGAGCTGGCGGCGGGACCCCTGGCGCCGGCGGTCGTGCGGATGGACGAGGCGGGCGAGGCGCTCGACCGCGCCCGGGCTCTGGCGTTCGAGCGGCTCCTCCGGGCCCGGGCCGACGGCGGCTGGGCGCTCTTGCCGCCGGAGCTGATCGCCCGCCTGGAGGAGGCCCTGGCGAAGCGGTCTCTGCTCGTCCAGGGGCCCGATGGCCGGCTGGGCGAGGACGACGAGGCGGCCATCCGCTGGGCCGAGCGCTCGTTCGGCCTCGCCCCCACCGGCGAGCCGGGCCTGCGCCTCCTCGAAGCGCTGGGGATCGATCCCTCGCCGATGTTCGCGCCCTGAGCGCGCGGCTTGTTCCGGCCGCGCCGGATGCCCAGGGTCCCCGCCGGAGGTCCCCGTGAGCGAGTTCACGTTTGGAGTGCGACCGGAAGAGGTGGCCTGGCCCGAGCGCCGGATCCCGCGGCACATGGCTTCGGGCAGCGGTTGGGAGCGGTCGCGAGGCGGTGGCCGGATTCCGGAGCGAAACCCCTGGAAGGAAGATCCCCACATCCCCAACCCCGCCCAGGACGGCTCGACGCTCGATCGCGGCCCTCGATAGGTCGCCCCGTTTTCGCAAGCGGGTTCGCGGTAGGTACAGGTGGCTCTCACCCGGTGTGCTAGCCCCTGGTCCCCGGTCCGCCGGCTCCCCTTCGTCGCCCGTGTCTGGTATACGGGCCCTTCGCACCGTCGTGGAGGAGCCCGCCGTGCCAGCTCCGGAGCAGCAGCAGGACATCAAGGTCATCCCGGTGAAGAACCAGGGAGACTTCGCCGCGGCCCTGGCGATCCGCGAGGTCGTCTTCATCGAAGAGCAGTCGGTGCCGGTGGAGCTGGAACGCGACGACGAGGACCCCACCGCCTTCCACGTCCTCGGCCTGGAAAACGGACACGCCGTCGCCACCGGCCGGCTGATCGAGATGGCCGAGCCGCCCGCCGGCGAGACCGGCCGCTGGGCGCAGATCGGGCGGATGGCGGTGCTCGCCGCCCACCGGAAGCGGGGCATGGGCGGCAGCGTCCTGTCCGCCCTGGAAGGCGAGGCGCGCCGCCGCGGGGTCGCCGGCGCGATGGTGCACGCGCAGGTGTATGCCCGGGGGTTCTACGAGCGGGCGGGCTACGAGGTGCTGGGCCCCGTCTTCGTGGAGGCCGGGATGCCGCACGTCGAGATGCGAAAGCGCTTCGCCTAGACGGGGGGGCCGTGGCTGAAAGACGTCGCAGCGATCGCTATCCGGCAAAGCTGCCGGTCGATTTCGTCGACCGAAAGGGCGAACGCAGGGCCGAGACCGCCGACGTCGGGCGCCACGGGATCTTTGTCCGGATGGAGGATCCCCCCGCCGAGCGGCTCCTCTGCCAGCTCAAGATCCACCTCCCCACCGGACCGATCCCGGTGCTGGCGGTGGTCGCCCGCCGGGTCGTCGCCCCCGCGGCGTCGGCGGGGGTCGGCCTGCAGTTCTTCGTCCTCGCTCCCGAGGCCAAGGACAAGTGGGACGCGTTCATCGGCGAGCTCCGGGGCGAGCGGCCCGCCGCCTCCGACCAGCGGACCTCGCCCCGCCGCCTCGCCTCGTTCCTGGTCCGCCTCAAGGACGTGAACCGGCTGCGGGAGGTCTACACCCGGGACATCTCCGACGGCGGGCTGTTCGTCTCCACGCCGCTGGTCCGACCGCTGGGCAGCGAGGTGGCGCTGGTGGTGGTCCACCCCTCCTCCGACGAGGAGTTCGAGCTGACCGGCACCGTCGCCCGGATCCAGGAGGGTCCGCCGAAGGGGATGGGCATCCGCCTCACCCAATTCAAGGCGGAGGAGCGGGAGGCCTTCGCCCGGTTCATCGAGACCGGGGTCGCCGCCCTGCGGTGGCGGACCTCCGCCCGGCCGGCGCAGGAGGCCGAGCCGGAGCCGGAGCTCGACGTGGAGGAGGACGTCGACCTGGGCGATCTCGACGGGGCCTCGCTGGACGAGGTGCACGGGCTCTCCGCCATCGGTGAGGAGCTCGCCCGATCGATCGCCGTCGAGCTGGGCGATCCCGAGGAGGAGGCGCTCCGCGAGGAGATCGCCCGGGAGCCGGATTCCCTCGAGCCCCGGATCCGCCTCGCCGCGCGGCTGCTCGCCAACGGCGACGCCGGCCGGGCGGTGATCGCCGCCCAGGAGGCGGTGGCCCTCGACTCCGAACACCCGGTGGCGCTGATGGGCCTGGCCCGTGCCCTCACCGGGGCGGAGCGGTTCCCGGAGGCGCGGGACGCCCTGGAGAAGGCACGGAGCCACGGCCACCCGGGCGATGCCAATCTCGCCGCCCGGATTGCCCACGGGCTCGAGCAGTAGCGCTCGGCGGCCCCCGATCCTGCCCGAAGGTGGGATTTCCGGACGGTCCCCGGGTAGCCATCCATCCCGGGGAGGTGCGGCTTGCCCGTTCCCGGGGTCTCGCTGGAGCTGTACGTCGACGTCCTCTGCCCCTTCAGCCTCCTCGCGGTGCGACGGGCGCGGGAGGCGATCGGCGAGTTCGACGCCCGGGCCGCGCTCGCGCTCCGGGCCCTGCCGCTGGTCGAGGACGTCGGCCGCTACGAGCGGTCCTGCGGCTCCCGCGAGGAGGCGCGGCTCGCCTTCGCCCGGCGGATCCGCGACGCCGCCGGGCTCTCCGGCGGCGAGAGCTTCGTCGTCGCCGCGGAGGCCCTCGAGGAGGGACGGCTCCTGCTCCCCTCGTCGCTGCCGCCACTGGCGGCGGTGAAGTGGGCGGCAGCCACCCGGGGCGAGGTGGCGGCCTTCCGCCTCTTCGTCGAGCTCTCGTCGCGCTGGCTCGAGCACGCGCTCGACCTGGGCGAGCGGCCCGTCCTCCTCGACGCGGCCCGGGAGGTGGGGCTCTCTCCCGGCGGTCTCGACCAGGCCCTCGCCGACGCCACGATCGCCCGGGCGGTGGCCCGGGACGTTCGGGAGGCCCGGTCCCTGGGGTTCGCCTTCACCCCGGTAGCGCTGGTGAAGGGGAACCCCGTGCCGGAGGCCGGGAGCGCCACCCGGGTCGACGGTCTGGCCACCGCCGACGAATACCGCGAGGCCCTGGCCCGCCGGCTCACGCCCCGGGTCGCCGGGTGGTGGTAGCCCGCCGTCTAGCTCCGCTCGTGTATCCGTCGCCGATACGTGTTGGGAGCGATCGGCGCGTGACTCAAAACGAGACACCGGGCCGGAGCGCCGGGAGGGCCTCCGCCAGCGCCGGGGGCGGCGCCCCGCCCTGCCGGCGGTAGGCGGCGAGGTCGCCGACGACGCGCTTCACGTAGTGCCGGGTCTCCCGGAACGGGATCGACTCCACGAACTCGTCGACGGCGAGGCCCTTCCGGTCCCGGAGCCAGCGGGCCACATTCTCCGGCCCCGCGTTGTAGGCGGCGGCGGCGAGGGCCGGGTTGCCGTCGAAGCGCTCGAGGAGCTTCGAGAGGTACCAGGTCCCCAGGGCGACGTTGACCGCCGGCTCGCCCAGGCGCCCGGCGTGCCGGGAGTCGAGGCCCGCCGTCTCGCAGATCCGCGCTGCGGTCTTCGGCAGGAGCTGCAGGAGGCCGACGGCGGCGGCGTGGGAGCGGACGGTGGGGCGGAACGCGCTCTCTCGCCGCATGATCGCCCAGACCAGGTGGGGATCGACGCCCAGGCCGGAGGCGGCCCATTCGACGTCGGCGGAGTAGGCCCGCGGGTAGGCGAGGCGCTGGCCACTGGAACCGGGGAGCCGCGTTCCGAGGCGATGGGCCCGGTAGGCGTCGCCGGCCTCGAGGGCGATTCGGGCCACCGCCTCGAGGACGGAGGCGCGCTTCTCGCCCCGGACCGCGGCGTCGAGCTCCTCTCCGGCGAGGTCGGGAAGGCCCGCGTCGTAGAGGGCGACCGCCCGGGCGAGCCGGGCCTTGGCCACCGCGGTGCGAACGGGAACTTCGGCAGCGACGGGCGGGGCCGGGGAGCGTTCCGGGCCGGCACCGGCGGCGGGCACCGCGGCTCCAGGGTTGGTGGCGTCTTTGGAGGCCGCCGGCGGGAGCCGGCTCTCCGCGAGGAGCGCGTACCAGCCCTCCGGACTCCCGGCCAGGTCGCGGAACACCGCCCGGGCGCCGGCGGCGTCGCCGCGGCGCTCGAGGGCCCGGCCGCGCCAGTAGCGGACCTGTGGGGTGAGAGCGCTGCGAGGGAAGGCGGCGAGGAGCGCGGCGAACGACTTCTCCGCCTCCGCGTACCGGCCGTCCAGGTACTGCGTCCAGGCGGCGTACCAGGCCGCCTCGTCGGCGCGGCCCGCCTTGGGATGGGCGGTGGCGAAGGCGCGGAACCGGGCTTCCGCCTCGGCGAAGCGGCCGGCGTCGTAGAGGAAGAACGCGGCCAGGTACTTGGCCTCCGTGGCCAGCCGGTGGGACGAGAACTCCCGGGCGATCCGGTCGAGACGGGCGACGGCGAGGTC
>JAEZJH010000131.1 GCA_023436385.1 Pseudomonadota bacterium | reverse complement strand
GTGGTGCTCTGGGTGGTGCTCTCCTCGCTGCTCCTCTTCGAGCGGGCCGCGCCGCGGTTCGGGATCGGAGTGCCGGAGGAGGGGAGCCTGGCGGCGAAGGCGACGCGCGCCTATCCGTTCTTCGACGTGGCGCCCTGGGGAAGCCAGGAGGGCCGCTCCGACGTCGGTCCGGGCGGGAAGGCCGAGGCCCCCTAGCCGCCGAGCCGGGCCGGATCGAGCCCGCCCAGCTTCCCGGCCACGTAGCGCGCGTCCACCGTCCACTTCTGCCCGCGCCGCTCCGGCGCCTCGTAGAGCACGTCGGCGAGCACCTCCTCGACGATCCCGCGGAGCGCCCGGGCCCCCAGCTCCCGGCGGTGGGCGAACCGCACGATCTCCCGGAGCGCGCCGTCGGTGAGGTGCAGCTCGACCCCGTCGGCGGCGAGGAGCTCCCGGTACTCCCGGACGATCGAGTCCGGCGGCACGGTGAGGATCCGGAGCAGCTCGTCGGGCCCCAGGGGCTGCAGCTCCACCACCACCGGCAGCCGGCCCAGGAACTCGGCGAGCATCCCGTACTCGAGGAGCTGCTTCCGGCCCACCGGCGGGCGCGGGGCCGGGCCGCCCTCCCGGCCGAAGCCCACCGACCGCTCGCCGCCGCCGTAGGCGTGGAGGTCGGAGAAGGTGCCGGCGCAGATGAAGAGGATGTCGGCGGTATCGACCCGGACGAAGTCGTGCTTCGACCAGTGCTGGGTCACGTCGAGGGGCACGAACACCTCGCGGCCCTCGAGGAGCTTGAGGAGCGCCTGCTGCACCCCCTCGCCGCCGATGTCCCGGGAGCCGGCGCCGGTCTTCGCGCCCTGGGAGCGGCGGGCGAGCTTGTCGACCTCGTCGAGGAAGACGATCCCCCGGCGCGCCTCGTCCGGCGAGCCGTTGGCCCGCTGGAGCAGCTCGCCGATCATCACCTCCACGTCCTTCCCGTAATAGCCGGCCTCCGTGTACTCGGTGGCGTCGGCGACGACGAAGGGGACCTCGAGGACCTCGGCGAGGTTCCGGGCGAGGTGCGTCTTCCCGGAGCCGGTGGGGCCGACGAGAAGGACGTTCGACTTCTTGAGGAGCGGCCTCCCGCGGAGCTTCCGGGCGGCGAGGCGCTTCTCGTGGTTGTAGGCGGCGATCGCCACCGCGCGCTTCGCCCGCTCCTGGCCGATCACGTAGCGGTCGAGGCGCTCGTAGATGGTGCGGGGCGTCAGCTGCGGCCTCTCGAGCGGAATCGTCCGCAAGCGTCCTCCGGGGCGGAGTCAACGGTAGGTCGCCGGCGCCGATCGCGGCAGGGCGCCGGTGCGGAGGGCGGGGGAATGGTGTAGGGTCCCGCCCCCGTTTGTCCGGCAATCCGGAGGTGCCCCATGGCCGAATCCCCGAACGACACCCGCATCCGCGCCGCCTTCGAGGCCTCGCGCGAGGTCCGTCCCCACGCCATCACCGGCGCGGAGACGATGGAAGAACTCCTCGCCCACGCGTTCCCCGCCTACGTGGGCCGGCAGGTCCGCGAGGCCGCGCGCTTGATGCGCCAGTCGGTGGACGGCGGGCACGCGATCTTCACCACCATGTCCGGCGCGATGACGCCGGCGGGCCTCCACCGCTCGACCATCGTCCCGCTGATCGAGCGCGGGGTGATCGACGTCCTCACCACCACCGGCGCGAACCTCTACCACGACGCCCACCGGGTGATCGGGCGCCGCCTCCGGGAGATCGCCCCGGACGCCGGCGACCGGGCGCTCCGGGAGGCGCGGATCATCCGCATCTACGACATCGCCTTCGAGGAGGAGGTGCTGCTCGAGACCGACCAGCTCTTCGGCTGGCTGATCGCGCAGCCCGAGTTCCAGCGGTCGATGACCACCGCGGAGCTGCACTACCTCCTGGGGAAGCGCCTCTGGGAGCTGGAGAACCGTCTCGGCGTGGACCAGCACTCGCTGCTCGCCACCGCCTACGAGTACGGGGTGCCGATCTTGGTGGGGGCCCCGCAGGACGGGTCGATCTTCCTCAACGTGGTGAAGCTGAAGGCGCTCCTGGCGACGACTTCAAGTTCCAGCTCGACGTGGCCCGGGACGTCTACCAGATGTCCGCGCTCCAGTGGCTGACCCAGAACGAGGGCGAGACCGCGGTCTGGATCCTGGGCGGCGGCGTCCCCAAGAACTACACGCTCCAGGGCGAGCCGACGCTGGGGCAGATCTTCGAGCTCGAGGCCCGGGGCTTCGACATCGACCTCCAGTTCTGCGTCGATCCCGTGGACAACGGGGCGCTCTCCTCGTGCCCGGCCGGCGAGGGACACACCTGGGGAAAGGTCTCCGCCGAGTGCGTGGAGCATTCGTCCGTATACGTTCACACCGACGTGACGGCGGTGTTCCCGTTCCTGGTACATGCACTCTTCCAGTCGGGCCGGAAGCGGGCGCCCAAACGCCTGTTTGACCGGCTGCCCGAGGCGGTGAAGCGCCTCGACGCGGACCTGGCGGCGAACCGGGAGCGGCTGCTCGAGGGGATCCGGGTGGCTCCCCGGGCCCTCGACTAGGCATGGACGGGGGGCAGGCTTCCTTGTATCCTTCCGGACCCTTCCGGGGTCGCGTGGAGGAATATCGTGAAGCCTGCCCTTACCAGACTGCCGCTGGCCGCGCTCCTGGCTGCGTCGTCGCTCGTTGCTTGCAGTGACGATTCCAATTCCGGCCAGGAACTCAACTGTGAAATCCGGGTTTCGCCCGGCGCGCTCGCGCTCGGCACCCTCTGCCTCGACGCTTCGTCGGAGAAGACCTTCGAGATCGAGAACATCGGCCAGGCCGAGTGCCTGGTCGGCCTCTCGCTCGCGGGGCTGACGCCGCAGCACTTCGCGATCTCCGCGGAACAGGTCACCATCCCGGTCGGCGTGAAGCAGCCGATCACGGTGACGTATCACCCCGCGAGCGAGGGCGGCGCCCTCGCCGGCGAGCAGCACTTCGCCCGGGTGATGATCACCTCCAACGGGGAGGAGAACGGCACCTTCGAACTCTCCGTGGACGGCGAGACCGGCTCCACGGAGACCAAGGGGATCCTCTCGCTCTCCTGCGGCGACGGGATCAAGAAGTGCCCGGCCAACCCCGACGGGGAGCGGTGCTGCAGCGTGGTCAGCACCGCCGGCCCCACGACCAACGGTCCTCCGGGCTACGGCCGGGACTACATCACCCAGGTCCAGTTCGGCGACGTGCAGAACGGCCAGTCGGTGACCGTCCCGCTGAAGGTGACCAACCTCGGCTGCGGCCAGCTCGACCTCTCCTCCCTCGACTTCACTCCGACGACGGCTGCCGGCTTCTGCGATCCCACCGCGGTCACCGTGGTGACCCCGATGCCGGTCTCCGTCGGTGGCTCCGTGTCGGCCCAGGAGCGCCAGAGCGCTGCCGTGGAGCTCAAGTTCTCCCCCACCGAGGCGAACTGCAACTACTTCGCCCAGGTCAAGGTGAACTCGAACGATCCGGACATCAAGGACGGCTCGACCGCGATCTACGGGAGATTCAACGTCCAGGGCGCCGGCACCGAGGGCCTCCTGGTCAGCTCCCCGGCCACCGTCGGCTTCGGCGCTGTCGCGACCGGTACCACCGTCGAGCAGGTCATCAAGATCTCCAACAACGGGCGCCGCGCCGCGGACGTCTCCTCCGTCTCCCTGCGGAACGGCGCGGGCGTGTTCCAGCTCACCAAGCTCGAGCGCCCGAACTGCGACGGGACCACCTCCGACATCCCCTTCGGCACCAGCTTCCAGTTGACGGAGAGCGACCCCAATTCCCCCAACTGCGGCGATGACGAGGTCAACGTCACCGTCGCCTTCACCCCCGACGACGCCGGCGTCTTCCAGAACTACCTGGAGGTCAACTACGATTCCGGCGTCCTCAGCGTGGAGCTCTCCGGTCGGTCGGAGCCCGAACTGGTGGTCGATCCCGGCGCCGAAATCCGGTTCTACGGCCCGAGGTCGCTCGACTGCGACACCTGCACCACGGACGACCTCCCCAACGCCAGCTGCGACGGCACCTGCGCCACCGACGCCGACTGCGACAGCGGTCCCTGCGTCGGCGGTATCTGCGCAGAGAACGACGAGGGGAGCTGCACCGAGACCTGCGGTGCCGCCGAGCGCGTGATCCGGCTCTGCAACAACGGCCACGCCCCGCTCAAGTTCGACGACGCCGCCCAGGGCGGCGGCCTGGTGGTGACCGGCTCCGACGGCGGCACCCCGCCGATGCACGTGCCGGTGAGCGGTATCAACGACCCGGCCCGGGACGGCAAGCCCCTCTTCTCGATCACCACCAACGGCTGCGCCGATACCTCGGGCAACGGCATTACCCTGGCGCCCGGCCAGTGCTGCGAGGCGACGGTCCACTACCTCGACACCCGGAACGGCGGCAGCCCCGAGGGCGCGGGCTTCCACCGCGCCGAGCTGCACGTCTACACCAACGACCCCGGCTACCCGCGGGATGCAGCGAACGGCGGCGGCCTCGGCCTCGAGTTGATGGCGCGCTCGGATCACGACTTCGACCCGATCGCCAAGTTCACCCAGTACGACTTCGAGAAGGGTCCCGGTCCGATGAATGGGCCGCGGCAGGGGAAGATGGCCGTCCTCGACGCCTCGGAGTCGGCCGACCCGACCTGCGACTGGAGCCAGGCGACCTGCGACAAGACCAAGGTGAACCCGATCACCTCGTACAAGTGGCGGGTCGTGGCGGTCTCCGGCGCGGGCGAGTACCCCGGGGCGATGGTCGGGGAGATCGACCTGGCCGACCCGAACAAGAACTGCCCGAGCTGGATCAACAACGGGAAGTGCTTCGAGGTCCCGGACCTCGGCCCGGAGACGGGCCGGGTCATCCGCTTCTACCCGGACATCGAGGCGCCCCGGAACTACCGGATCGAGCTGACCGTCACCGACAGCGTCTGCAGCCCGCCGCACCAGGGCGTGGCCGTGAACGACATCCAGGTCAGCGGCTAGGCGGTTCGGCCGAGCGTGACACCCAGGGGCCGTCTGTCCGGATCGGGCAGGCGGCCCCGGTGTTTTTACCGGGCGCGAGGCGAGGCAGGGTGGGGCGCGGTCCCCAGTCGGACGGTTAGAGCGGGGCGACCGGGAGCTTCACCTGCCGCGGCGTGGCCAGGTCGCGGAGGCTGGTGCGGCGGTAGAGGTCGAGCATCCGCTCCTGGCCCGCGCGCCAGACCGCCAGCATCGAGCAGGAGGCGGCCACCTTGCAGGTGTCGTGGTCGACCTCGCCCTCGCGGTTGGCGTCGAGGCAGACGTTGAGCTGGATCGGGCCCTCGACCGCCTCGATCACGTCGAGGAAGGAGATCTCCTCCGGGGTCTTGCGGAGCTGGTAGCCCCCCCGGGCCCCACGCAGCGAGCGGACCAGCCCGGCGTCGGCCAGGGTCTTCAGGATCTTGGCGAGGAAGTCCTCGGGGACGCCGACCTGCCGGGCGATCTCGCGGAACGGGGTCACCGCGGTCGGATCGATGGAGGCGAGGTAGATCATCGCCCGCAGCGCGTAGTCGATCTTCCGGCTGATCTGCAGGACGTGCTGCATGCGTGGTGGACCTCCTTGGTCCACCTTCTAGCCTCGTGCACGGGCCGGGCGCAAGGGTTGCATCGGCCGGTCGATCGTCCGGGGAGGCCTGCCGGCCGATCCGCCCCGACCGAAATTCCCAACGGATCCCGGGGGGCTCGGGGTCCGAAACGAGTTGACAGGCCGACACCGGGCTTCTTAAGCTCCCGGTCTTTCGGCCGGGCCCTGGTCCGCCAATCGTGCGTTCGTCTCGCGGACTGCCGCCAGACGGCGCATCCATCCGAAGAAGAGGTCACCGGCGTGAGCAACCTGACGTATTTCCCGGTGGTGGTCGTGATCCTGCTCGCGGCGGGCCTGGCCGCGGCGATGACCTGGATGGCCTGGTTCCTCGGGCCCAAGCGCACGAACGCCCAGAAGCTCGCTCCCTTCGAATGCGGCTCCGTCTCCGTGGGCAGCGCCCACGAGCGGTTCGGCGTGAAGTTCTACGTGGTGGCCCTCCTCTTCATCGTCTTCGACGTCGAGGCGGTCTTCCTCTACCCGTGGGCGATCAACCTCCGCTCGTTGGGCTGGTTTGGCCTGATCTCCATGGGCATCTTCGTCTTCACCCTGGTGGTCGGCCTGGTCTACGTGTGGCGCAAGGGCGCCCTCGAGTGGTCCGAGTAGGCCCGCAGGGGAGCGGCCCTCGCGGCCGCTCGGGCGGGAATGCGGACGATCCCGGGCAGAGGACAGGTTTCGGGGCTCCCGGCGGGGAGCAGAGGTGGCGGCAGATGGCGGGTGAGCTGGATCTGATGCCGGCGGTGGCGACCCGGCGGGACGAGGCCGAGAGCTTCCTCCAGCGGATGATCTCCAAGGGGCTCGGCTGGTCGCGAAGCTACTCGATGTTCTTGTATCCGTACGTCACCGCCTGCTGCGGCATGGAATACATGTCGGTGGCGTCGGCGCGATACGACATCGCCCGCTTCGGCGCGGAGTATCCGCGGTTCTCGCCCCGGCAGGCCGATCTCCTGCTGGTGACCGGCACCATCAACCTGAAGCAGGCCGAGATCCTGAAGCGGGTCTACGACCAGATGGCCGAGCCGAAGTGGGTGGTGGCCTTCGGCGTCTGCGCCTCGTCGGGCGGCTTCTACGACAACTACGCGGTGCTCCAGGGGATCGACCGGATCATCCCGGTCGACGTCTACATCCCCGGGTGCCCGCCGCGGCCGGAGCAGATCCTCGACGCCCTGATCCTGCTCCAACAGAAGATCGGCAGCCAGCGGCACAAGCTGGTCGACCGGGAGCCCGCGGAGCGGCCCGGGGCCCGGGACCTCCTCCAGGAGACGAACAGGTGAGCGAGGCAGTCCTGAAGCGCGTGGCGGAGCGGTTTCCCGAGGCGATCGTCCAGGGCTACAGCTACCTGGGCGACGAGACGCTGGTGGTGAAGCGCGAGCACCTGGTCGAGGTGGCCCGCTTCTGCCACGACGACCCGAGCGTCGACCTCAAGCTCCCGCTCTCCGTGACCTGTGTCGATTACCTCGGCCAGGAGCGGCCGCGGTTCGAGCTGGTCTACACGCTGTATTCGATCGCCCACAAGCACCGCCTCCGGCTGAAGGTGCAGCTCGAGGAAGCCAATCCGGTGGCCCCCAGCGTCACCCCGGTGTGGGCCGGAATGGACTACTGGGAGCGGTACTGCTGGGACATGTACGGGATCCAGTTCACCGGGCGGACCACCGAGCTGAAGCGGCTCTGGATGTACGAGGAGTTCGTCGGTCACCCGCTGCGGAAGGACTACCCGCTGCGCGGCCGCCAGCCGCGGATCCCCCAGCGCGACTTCCAGGACATCTACCGCGGGCCGGGCCCGGGGCCGGGCTCGGAGCCCGCCGCCCACGCGCCGGCGACGCGGCCGGGCTCGCTCCCGGTGCTCAAGTAGCCAGGGGCCTCTTCTTTCCCCGGCAGGATCGGGCAGCGCCCACGGGAAACGGGACGATCATGGACGAGAGGCAGGACCGCACGCCGCAGGAAGACATGCTCGAAGCCGAGCTTCCGCGGAAGACGATGTCGATCAACCTCGGGCCCTCCCATCCGGCCGCCCACGGCACGGTGCGGTTCAAGGCGGTGCTCGACGGCGAAAACCTGGTGTCGCTCGATCCCGAGATCGGCTTCCTGCACCGTGGTTTCGAGAAGAGCTGCGAGAACGTCAGCTGGACGCAGTGCCTGCCGTACACCGACCGGCTCAACTACGTCTCCTCGCTCTGCAACAACTTCGGCCTCCTCACCGCCATCGAGAAGCTGGCCGGCCTGGAGATCCCGGAGCGCGCCAAGTACCTCCGCACCATCGGCGCGGAGATCCACCGGATCTGCGACCACCTCACCTGCGTGGCCGCGATGGGGATGGAGCTGGGCGGCTTCACGGTGTTCCTCTACGCCATGGAGGCCCGCGAGCTGCTCTACGACCGGATCGCGGAGCTGACCGGCGCGCGGATCACCACCAGCTTCGGCCGGATCGGCGGGGTGGAGCGGGATCTCCCCGAGGGCTGGGTCCAGAAGGTGAAGGACTCGCTGGTCCGGGTGGCCGAGCTGCGGGAGGAAATCGACATCCTCCTCACCCACAACCGGATCTTCATCGACCGCTGCAAGGGCACCGGGACGATGAGCGCCGAGGACGCGGTCAACTACGGGTTCACCGGCCCGATGCTGCGGGCCTCGGGCGTCGACTACGACGTCCGCAAGGCGCATCCGTACTGGGTCTACGACCGGATGGACTTCCACGTCCCGATCGGCCACGGCTGCGACAACTTCGACCGCTACTACGTGCGGATCGAGGAGATGAAGGAGTCGGACCGGATCATCCGGCAGTGCTTCGACCAGATGCAGCCGGGCCCGACCATCCTCGACGACTGGCGGTTCGTGTTGCCCCCCAAGCCCCTCGTCTACTCGACGATCGAGGGCGTGATGGGTCATTTCAAGATGATCATGGAGGGGATCAAGATCCCCAAGGGCGAGGTCTACTCCTACACCGAGTCGCCGAACGGCGAGCTGGGCTGGTACCTGGTCAGCGACGGCTCGGGACGGCCCTGGAAGATCCACTGCCGCGCGCCGGGAATCCAGCTGGTGGGCGGCATGGAGAAGATGGTGAAGGGCTCCCTCCTCGCCGATCTCATCCCGACCTTCGACGCGATCAACATGATCGGTGGCGAGGTGGAGCAGTGAGCGATTCGAAGCAGCCGACCCACCCCGAGACCCGGACGCAGACGCCGGGGCAGGCGGCGCCGCCGACCCCGTCGCCGGCCGCCGCCGCGAAGCCGGAGAAGCCGGTCACCCCGGGGCCGACGCCCGGTCCCACCGTGCCGCCGGCGGCCCCGCTGGCCAAGCCCGCGGTGAACGTGACCATCGACGGCCAGGCCGTCCAGGTCCCGGCCGGGACCAACCTGATCGAGGCCGCGGCCAAGGTCGGGATCGAGATTCCCTTCTACTGCTACCACAAGGGTCTCTCGATCGCCGGCAGCTGCCGGATGTGTCTCGTCGAGGTCTCCAACGCGCCTCCGGGAAAGATGGTGCCGGCGTGCCAGACGCCGGTGGCGGAGGGGCAGAAGGTCACCACCGACTCTCCCAAGGTGGTGGAGCAGCAGCGGGCGATCATGGAGTTCTTGCTCCTGAATCACCCGGTGGATTGCGCGATCTGCGACCAGGCCGGCGAGTGCAAGCTCCAGGATTACTACATGGAGTACGACGCCCAGCCGTCGCGCCTGGACACGCCGAAGTGGATGCGGAACAAGCGCAAGGAGCTGGGGCCCCTGGTCAACCTCGACCAGGAGCGCTGCATCATGTGCACCCGCTGCGTGCGCTTCATGGCGGAGATCCCCCAGGAGCCGGTGATCGGCGTGTTCGGCCGCGGGGCCCGGGAGGTGATCGACCTCTTCCCCGGCAAGGTCCTCGACTCCAATTATTCGGGGAACGTCGTCGACCTCTGCCCGGTGGGCGCGCTCACCAGCCGCGACTTCCGCTTCCGGGCCCGGGCCTACTTCCTCACCGCCACGCCGTCGCTCTGCACCGGCTGCGCCCGGGGCTGCAACACGTATCTGGATCACTTCCAGTACGTCCCCTACCGCTACCGGCCGCGGGAGAACCTCGACGTCAACGGCTACTGGATGTGTGACCTCGGCCGGCGCTCCTACCACCAGCTCTACGAGGGCCGGGTGGGGCGGTCGCGGATCGGCACCGGCCCGGCGACCCGCGCCGCGGTGCCCGCCGAGGCGGTGCGCGAGGCCGCGGCCAAGCTGAAGGAGGCCAAGGGCTCCGTCGCGGTGGTGGTCTCGCCGGTGCTCTCCCTCGAGGAGGCGCTGGCCGCGTGCCTGGTCGCCGCCGAGGGCCTGGGGTCGAAGGCGATCTACCTCTCCGGCCGGCCCGACGCGGAGGGCGACAAGCTGCTCCTCCGGCCCGATCGGAACCCCAACCGCCGCGGCGTGGAGCTGGCCGCGCAGGCGATGGGCCTCGAGGTGAAGCCGTTCGCCGACTTCCTCGCCGACGCCAAGGCGAAGCGGGTCCGGGCGGCGGCGCTCTTCGGCGTCGACGTCCCCGCCGAGCCGCAGGCGGTGGCCAGCGCCCTCGCCAACCTCGACGCCGCGGTGGCGATCGCCGCCAACGAGACGCCGGTCACCGCCGCCGCCTCGGTGGTGCTGCCGCTCGCCACCCACGCCGAGGACGAGGGGACGATGGTCAACTTCGAGGGCCGCGCCCAGCGGTTCCTCCGCGCCTACCCGTCGCAGACCGAGGCGCGGCCGGCGTGGGCGTGGGCGGGTCTCCTCCTCAAGGAGCTGGGCCTCGCCTACCGCTACGCCTCTGCCCGCGAGGTCTTCCAGGATCTCGGCCGCCGGCTGCCCGCCGGGGCGCTGGGGTCGTTCGATTGGGACGCGGTGCCGCGGCAGCTGCTCAAGGGCTCCACGCCGCTTCCCGGCGGCACCGTCGACGGCCGGCCTCCGGGCTGGCGCGAGCTCATCCCCCTGCGTACGTCTTCCGCCGCCGGAGAGGGGTTCTAAGCGATGTATACGCTGATGATGACGGGGGTCCTCCTCGCGATCGTCGTCCTCCTCTTCGTGATGGTGGTGGCGTTCTACTACCTGGCCGCCCTGGGCGGCCTGGCGGCGAACGCCCTCGGGCTGGATCCGGCGGTGGGCGTCTCGGTGGTGAACGCGCTGACGCTGCTCCTCGCCTTCCTCCTCGGCCTGGGCGGCCTGCTCACCATGGCCGAGCGGAAGTGGTCGGGCTTCATCCAGGACCGGATCGGCCCGAACCGCGCCCGGCTCCCGCTCGTCCCCGGGGCCTTCGGCGGCATTCCGCACTTCCTCGCCGACGGCATCAAGATGCTGACCAAGGAGGACGTGGTCCCGGCCCGGGCCTCGCGGATCCTCTACGCGCTCGGTCCGGTGATGGCCTTCGCGCCGGTCCTGGTGATCTTCGGGATCGTGCCGCTGGCGCCGCCGGTCGACGTCCGGGAGTTGATCCCCGGCGCCGGCGCCTCGTTCCCGGTGTCGCTCCAGGTGATCCCCGGCCTCGACGTCGGGCTCCTCTTCATGTTCGCCTTCGCCGGGCTCGCCGTGTACGGCGCCTCCCTGGGCGGCTGGGCGTCGAACAACAAGCTGGCGCTCCTGGGCGGCGTGCGCGCGGCCTCGCAGATGATCGCCTACGAGGTGGGCCTCGGCCTCTCGCTGGTGGGCATCTTCCTGGCCTTCGCCTCGCTCTCGCCGGAGCAGATCTCCTCCTTCCAGGGCGAAGCGGTCCTGGGCGGCCTGCTCCCGGCGTGGGGGATCTTCCTCCAGCCGTTCGGCTTCCTCCTCTTCTTCGCCGCGGCGTTCGCCGAGACGAAGCGGGCGCCGTTCGACATGCCGGAGGGCGAGTCGGAGATCGTCGGCTACTTCGTGGAGTATTCCGGGCTCCGCTTCGGCATGTTCATGCTGAGCGAGTTCTTGGAGATCGTCACCCTCTCCGCGATCACCGCCACGGTCTTCCTCGGCGGCTGGCATCTCCCCGACGTCCCCGCCCTCGGCCTCGAGGCGTGGCTCCGGAACGCGGTGGGCCCGGTGGGGCTGGCGTTCGCCCAGGGCACCTTCTTCGCGATCAAGGTGATCGTGCTCTGCTACATCCAGCTGGCGATCCGCTGGACGCTGCCCCGGTTCCGCTACGACCAGGTGCAGTCCCTGGGCTGGAAGATCCTCCTGCCGCTCGGGCTGGCCAACGTCTTCGTCACCGGCGTGGCGGTGCTGCTCGACCCCTCGCTCAACCTCCTCGCGGTGATCGGCCTCGTGCAGCTGGCGCTGATGATCGGCGTGACCGTGCTCTACCGCGCGCCCAAGCCGGCCTCGGTGAGGGCCCGGCCGGAGCCGGCGGCGGCCGGCCACGGGCACCACTAGGTTCACCCTCTCTCCTTAGGACACGCGAGTATGGCCCACGATCCGCACCAGCCACACATCGGCCACATCGAGGAGGAGAAGGGGCTGACCTGGTTCGAGCGCCTCTACTTCCCGGCGATCATCCAGGGGGTGGTGGTCACCACCCGGCACTTCCTGGGATCGCTGCTCAAGAAGCGCGACCCGAACCCCGAGGTCGTCTACCGGAAGGGCAGCCCGATCACCACCGTGCAGTACCCGGAGGAGAAGGTCCCCTATCCGCCGGGCTACCGCGGCCTCCACCGGCTGGTTCCCCGGGAGGACGGCAAGCCCCGCTGCGTCGCCTGCTACATGTGCGCGACGGTCTGCCCGGCCCAGTGCATCTACATCGAGGCGGGCGAGTACGAGGGCGATCCGATCGAGAAGTTCCCCACCTCGTTCGTGATCGACGAGCTCCGCTGCGTGGTCTGCGGGCTCTGTGTGGAGGCGTGCCCGAAGGACGCGATCCGGATGGACACGTACACGCACACGCCGCCCGAATACACCCGCGAGGGCTTCATCTATCCGATCGAGCGGCTGCTCAAGGGGCCGCAGGTGTCGTATCCGTCCGACCCCTGGCAGAAGCGGCCCGGTTCGGAGATGCCGCCGCAGGTGTTCTCGCTCCACGGCCTGGCCAAGCACTCCACCGAGCCGGTGACCCCGCCGCCCCCGACGCCACAGGGCGAGGCCCATCCGGAGCGGCCGATGTTCACCCGCGACGAGATGCTGCCGCCGGAGAAGCGGTAGCCGTCCACCGCGGCGAATACGAAAAGCAGGGCGAGCCGCCGATCCGGTGCTGGATCGGCGGCTCGTTCCGTTTCAGAGTCGGGGAAGAGTCGGACGCGGAGGTGGGGATGCGTTGGTGGTTCCTGGTGGCGGCGCTCGGGGCGGCGGCGGCGATCGCCTTGGCGTCGGGCTGCGGCCAGGGCTGCACCATGGTGGGATGCTCGGACGGACTGTGGCTCGACGTCGTAGCTCGCTGCTGGCCCGACGGAGCGTACGAAGTGAGCGGGGCCCTCGATGGCGAGCCGTTCGCTTTCGAGCTGGTCCTGCCCGGTCCGGGCGGCGGGGGGGCGTCCGCGGATGGTCGGGTGTCGGCCCGGATCGACGACCGTTTCCTGCTCGAGATCGACGACGCACGGTCCCGAACCGTGGAGCTCCGGATCCGCCGGGACGAGCTGGTGGTCTTCGAAGAGACCTGGAACCCGGAGTACCGGAAGTTCCGCCCCAACGGCGAGGACTGCGAGCCGGTCTGCCGGGTCGCCGGCCGGGAAACCGTGGTCCCCTCGTCCGTTTCCCAGGCTCTCTGCGACCTCCTGGAGGAGCCGTGAACCCGCGATCGCGGGGGATCGTCGCGGGTTGCCTCGCCGCGGCCGCGTGGCCGGCGCTCGGCGCTTGCACCAAGACCTGCGTGATCCCGGAGTGCGTGCTGCCGCTGGAGTTCACACTCGTCTCCCGGTGCTGGCCCGACGGGCACTACCGGGTGAAGGTCACGGCGGACGGCCAGAGCTTCGAGGCGGAGCTGGCGCTGCCCTACACCGGCGGGGCGTCGAGCCCGGAGGGCGTCCTCTTCGTCCAGGCCTCCAACGACCGTGGTCTCGAGACCGTCTCGATGGCGAGCGCTCCCGCCGACGTGGTCGTCGAGATCTTTCACGAGGGAACGAGCCTCGGGGCGAAGTCCTACCCGTCGATCTTCTACGCGGAGCACGAGTACGGCGGCGATGGCTGCGAGCCGACCACGTGCCTCACCGCGCGCCCGGGTTGGTACGTGGACGACGCGGCCGAGGCCGAGTTGTGCCGGGTGAAGACGGCGGACGGCCTGGAGGGTGAGCCGGAGTAGGCAGGGGAGTGGGGCGATGCCCGGTTGGTCGTGCGGGTGCCCGGGTGGGCGCGCCGGCCGGAGAGCGACGGGGGAAGCGGGCGCCGGGCCGGCCGGCGGCCGCGAACCGACAGGGTCGACGGCGGGACGGCGGGATGGCAGAGTCGGCGGCTCGTGAGTGAATCCACCCAGGCGCAGCGGGGCGTGGCCCGCGTCAAGGCCGGCCTCTCCGCGTTCGCCGATCGCCTCGGCAAGCAGCCGCACCTCCTCGCCGTCCGCGACGGCGTGGTGGCGGCGCTGCCGCTGGTGCTGATCGGCTCGATCTTTCTCCTGGTAGCCCAGCCGCCCTCGAGCTTCCTCCAGGAGGCGGTGGCGCCGTGGACGCCGACGCTCTTGGTGCCGTACCGGATGCTGGGCGGCCTGATCGCGCTCTACGTCTGCTTCGGCACCGCCCGGTCGTTGGCGCGGCACTACCGGCTCGACGAGCTGGGCGCGGCGGTGATGGCGCTGGCCTCGTTCCTCACCGCGCTGGCGCCGGTCTCGCTGGCGGAGGGCGCGGGCTGGGGCGTGGCGGCGGAGCGGCTCGGCGCCGGCGGGCTGTTCGGCGCGCTCTCGATCGCCATCGGCTCGGTGGAGCTGCAGCGGTGGTTCACCCGGCGGAAGTGGACCATCCGCCTCCCGGGCGGCGCGCCCGACGCGATCGTCAACTCCTTCGCCTCGATCGTCCCCGGCTTCGCCTCGGTGACCGCGGTCTGGCTCCTCGTCCACGTGATCGGGGTCGACCTGGTCGGCCTCCTCGCCGGGTTGATCGCGCCGCTGGTGGGCGCCTCCGATTCGCTCCCGGGCGTACTCCTCCTCTGCCTGACCGACTCCGTGATGTGGCTCCTCGGCGTCCATCCGATGGCGGTGATGGCGGCGGTGAAGCCGCTCTGGCTGTCGATGCTCACCGCCAACATGGACGCCGTCGCCGCCGGGCTGCCCTTGCCCCACGTGGCGACGCGGGAGTTCTTCCTCTGGTTCGTCTGGCAGGGCGGCTCGGGCGGCACCCTGGCGGTGGCGCTCCTCCTCCTCCGGGCGAAGAGCGCCACCCTGAAGACGGTGGGCAAGCTGGGGATCGTGCCGGCGCTCTTCAACATCAACGAGCCGATCCTCTTCGGCGCGCCGATCGTGATGAACCCGCGGCTGGCGGTGCCGTTCATCGCGGCGCCGTTGGCCTCGGCGACGCTGGCCTTCACGGCGATGTCGCTGGGGCTGGTGCAGGCGCCGCGGCTCGACGTGCTCTGGACGCTCCCGGCGCCGCTGGGCGCGTTCCTGGCCACCGGGGGCGACGTGCGGGCCACGGCGCTGCAG
>JAEZJH010000129.1 GCA_023436385.1 Pseudomonadota bacterium | reverse complement strand
AGCCAGAGGAGGTCGAACGCCACGTACGAGCAGCCCTGCCCCTCCGCCTGTTGCAGCTTGCCGAAGGTCGGGCGGCCCTCCTCGTCGAGGGCGACGATCTCCCCGTCGAGCACCGCCTCCGCCGCCTCGAGGCGGGGAAGCGCCCGGGCGATCGCCGGGAAGCGCCGGGAGAGGTCGAGGCCGTTCCGGCTCTGGAGCGCCACCCGTCCCCCGGAGATCGCCGCCAGCGCCCGGAACCCGTCGTACTTCACCTCGTAGACGAACCCCGGTCCCCGGGCCGCCGCGCCGTCGGAGGCCGTGGCCAGCATCGGCGGCCAGACGCGGAGGAGGAGTTGGATCGGCTCGGGGTGCGGGGCGTGGACCGCGGCGGCCCGGACCGGCCCCAGGGTGACCCGCTTGCCGCTCACCACCGACTCCGGTCGCTCGGCCACCACGTCGTAGCCCGGGCGTGCGTATTCGTCCCGGGCCTTGAAGAAGATCCACGTGGCCTTCCCGCCCTCCGTCGCCCGGGTGCGGACCAGGTGCCACTTTCCCCGGAGCTTCTCCCCATCGAGGACGATCGCCAGGTGGCCCTTGGCCCGCATCGGCACCGCCTGGCCCGGCGGATCGGTCTCCCAGGTGCCGCGGTCCCAGACGATCGAGTCGCCCGCGCCGTACTCGCCCTCGGGGATCCGCCCCTCGAACTCCGCGTATTCGAGCGGGTGATCCTCGGTCTGCACCGCCAGGCGCTTCACCGCCGGATCGAAGCTCGGGCCCCGGGGGATCGCCCACGACGCCAGCGCCCCCTCGATCTCCAGCCGCAGGTCGTAGTGGAGGCGCCGGGCGTCGTGCTTGTGCACCATGAAGCGCGGCCGCTCGCCCGCCGGCCGGGGCTCGCCCCCGGCAGGCTCCGGCGTCACCTCGAAGCGGCGCTTTTCCCGGTAGCGCTCGAGCTTTCTCGCCATCGCCAGGGCAAGCTAAGGCGTGGGGCGACCGAGCGGCCAGCGGCGGCCGCCGCGTATCTCTTTTGTTCTGGCGGGCCGTCGGAGACACACCGGCGGGATAACCGATCCGGCGATGTGTCGGGTGAAGGGCGGAAGGGAGACCGGACCGACGAGCCCCCTGCCGCCGCCCCACCCCATCGTGGCAGATGGCCCGTTTCCCCGGACAAACGCACGATTCAGGGGGCCCCGGAGCGCCGGGGCCCGCAGGCCCCTTGCCATTCCAGCCGCCCCGAACCGTACCTTGCGGAGCGGCCGGAATGGTTCACCTTCGACCGGCCCCGCAGGAGTCCGAAATGGCGGAAAAGCATGACAAGGGTGACATGACCGTCCGCGAGGCCGGGAAGATGGGTGGCGACGCCCGCAAGGAGCAGCTCGGCACCGAGGGTTACTCGGAGCTGGGCAAGAAGGGCGGCGAAACCGTGGCTCGAGAGCGCGGCCACGAGTTCTACTCGGAGATCGGCCACAAGGGCGGCGAGGCCCGAAAGGAACAGCTCGGCCCGGAGGGCTATAGCGACATCGGCCGGATGGGCGGCGAGGCCCGGAAGGAACAGCTCGGCCCCGAGGGATACTCGGAGCTGGGACACAAGGGCGGCCAGCGGGTGCGCGAGCTGATCGAGGAAGGCAAGTCGACCGAGAAGACGCCCGAGAAGAAAAACCGCTAGGCCCCCGAGCCCGCCGGAGACCTCACCGTCCGGCGGGCTCGACGAGCGAAGCCGCGTCGGCCCCTTCCCGCGGCTCCGGGTGTAACCTCCCCCCGGGTTCGCGCCCGCCCCCGTGACGGGCCCGCGGAGCCGGGAAGGAAGGCGGCCCTTGATCGACATCCTGCTCCTCGACGACGACCGGTTCTTGGCCCACGAGACCGGTCCCGGGCACCTCGAGAGCCCGGAGCGGCTCCTGGCGGTGCGGGCGGCGATCGCCGACTTCGCCGCACCGGGCCTGGTCCGGCGGCCGGTGGCGCGGCCGGCGACGCCCGAGGAGCTCCTCCGGATCCACACCCCGGCCCACCTCGCAAAGCTCGAGGCGGCGCGCGGCCGGACCGGCGCCTTCGACCACGAGACCCCCTACTCCCCCGCTTCGGTGGACGTCGCCTTCCTCGCCGCCGGCGGCGCCCTCGAGGCGGTCACCGCGGTGTGCACCGGTGAGGCCCGGCGCGCCTTCGCGCTGGTCCGGCCTCCGGGCCACCACGCCGAGGCCGAGCTGGCGATGGGCTTCTGCCTGGTGAACAACGTGGCCCTGGCCGCCGCCTACGCCGCGGCGGTCCACGGGCGCGAGCGAATCCTGGTGATCGACCTCGACGCCCACCACGGCAACGGCACGCAGCACGCCTTCTACACGCGGCGGGACGTGCTGGTCTTCGGCGCCCACCGCTTCCCCTACTTCCCGGGGACCGGCGGCCTCGAGGAGAACGGCCGGGAGGCCGGCCGCGGCTACACGGTGAACGTGGCGCTCCCGCCGCGGATGGGCGACGGCGATTACGCCGCGGTCCTCGACGAGATCCTCGAGCCGATCGCCGCCGAGTACCGGCCGGACCTGGTGATCGTCTCCGCCGGCTTCGACGCCCACCGGGACGATCCGGAGGGCGGGATGGCGGTGACCGAGGCCGGCTTCGCGACCATGGCCGGGATCGTCCTCGGGATCGCCGACCGCCACGCCGACGGCCGGCTGGCCCTGGTGCTCGAGGGCGGCTACGACCCGCCGGCCCTGGGCCGGAGCGTCCGGGCCGTCCTCGAGGTCC
>JAEZJH010000057.1 GCA_023436385.1 Pseudomonadota bacterium | reverse complement strand
GCCCAGGATCGCGGCCAGGGCGCCGTCGATCGCCACGTAGACGGTGGTGCGGCCCCGGCCGGCGAGCTGGTCGGCGGCGGCGTCGAGGGCGCCGGTCGCGATCCCCGCCTCGGCGAGAAAGGCCCGGTTGCCCACCAGCACCCGGTGCCCGGCGACCTCACCGCGGGCGCCACGGCCGGCCACCGCCTCGAAGCCGGTGACCTCGAGCAGCGCGGTGAGGGGCTCGCCGCCGGTGGTCCGCGGTGGCGCGTAACGATCGCTCGCGGTCCGGACCGACTCCAAGGTGCGAACGCCACCGTCGTGGGCGACGCCGGCTTCGCCGCCGGTGCGCCGCAGCGACGCGGAGACATCTCCGGCGGCCCGGGCCAGATCTGGCGTCCGATCGCCCGCCGCGTGGGCGGCGATCGCCGCGGCCAGCGGATGCTCGCTGGCGCGTTCCACCGCGGCGACCAGGGCGAGGAGCCGCTCCTCCGGAAACGCGGCGCCGGGCACCAGGATCACCTCGGTCACCGCCGGCTTGCCGAGGGTGATGGTGCCGGTCTTGTCGAGCACCACCGTGTTCACCGCGTGGGCTCGCTCCAGGGCCTCTCCGCCCTTCACCAGGACGCCCAGCTCCGCGCCCTTGCCGGTGGCGACCATCACCGCGGTGGGCACGGCGAGGCCCATCGCGCAGGGGCAGGCGATCACCAGCACCGCCACCGCCGCCACCAGCGCCCGCACCGCCGGCGCCGCGTCGGCGGCGACGAACCAGACCACAAAGGTCGCGATGGCGATCGAGAGCACCACCGGCACGAAGATTCCGCTGATCCGGTCGGCCAGCTTCTGGATCGGCGCCCGGGAGCCCTGGGCCTCGCGCATCATCGTGACGATCCGCGCCAGCACGCTCTCCGCGCCCAGCGCGGTGGCGCGGTAGCGGAGGGCGCCGGTGCCGTTGACGGTGCCGCCCACCACCGGGTCGCCCGGACCCTTCTGCACGGGAACCGGTTCGCCGGTGAGCATCGACTCGTCCACGGAGCTGGCGCCGGAGAGCACCTCGCCGTCCACCGGCAGTCGCTCGCCGGGCCGGACCACGATCACCTCGCCGGGACCGACGTCGTCGATCGGGACGTCGAGTTCGACGCCGCCGCGGAGCACCCGGGCGTGCTTCGGCTGGAGCTGCATCAGCTTTCGCAGCGCCGCGGAGGTCTGCCGCTTGGCCCGGGCCTCGAGGGCGTTGCCGACCAGGACCAGGGCGAGGATCAGCACCACCGCCTCGAAGTAGACGTCGGGCGCCACGCCCCGGGAGACGAAGAAGCCGGGGGCGACGGTGGCGGCCACGGAGAGCAGGTAGGCGGCGCCGGTGCCCACCGCCACCAGGGTGTTCATGTCCGCCGAGTGGTGGCGGAAGGCGGCCCAGGCCCGGACGTAGAAGTGCCGGCCCGCCCAGGCCATCACCGCGGTGGTGATCGCCAGGAGCGCGAAGGCCAGGGGCCGCTCCGGGATCGCGTAGAGCCAGGGCATCGCCCGCTCGAGCACCGGATCGAGGACCCGCATGCTCCAGGCCATGAAGGGATCGGCCGCCGCGCCGTGGCCCGCGTGTGCCGCCATCAGCGGCATCGAGAAGAGGTGGACGACGATCCCCGCGGCGAGGGCGAGGAGCGCCTTGCCGCGCAGCTCGCGGAACTCCCGGGCGCGGGCGGCGTCCTGCTCGGCGAGGGCGTCGCCGCCGGCCCGGGGGAGGGCGGCGCCGTAGCCGGTTTCGCGCACCCGGGCCACCAGGCGCTCGGCGTCGGTGACGGCGGGGTTGTAGGCGATCCGGGCCTCGGCGGTCATCAGGTTGACGCCGGCGTCGAGGACGCCGGGCGCGTTGGCCAGGGCCTTCTGCACCCGCGACTGGCAGGCGGCGCAGGTCATCCCGGAGACCTGGAGGGTGAGGTGCGCGGAGGAGGGGGCGGCGGCGTCCGGGGCGACGGCGGGCGCGGTCGAGTTCGGGTTCATCTACTTCTCCTCCTCGACCACCAGGCGCCCGCGGAGCAGGCCCAGGCCGCAGGTGAACTCGTAGGTGCCGGGGCGGCTCGCCGGGAGATCGACGTTGGTGCGCTGGCCCACCGGGAGGAAGCGGCGGATCCCGAGGTCGGGGATCACCACCTCCTCCGAGCCGCTCGCGTCCTCCCGGCGAACGAAGACCAGGCGCGCGGGCCGGCCGGCGACGAGCCGGACCTTCGACGGCGAGTAGCCGCCCTCGACCCGGATCACCGCCTGCTGGAGTCCGGTGGCGCCGACCTTGGCCACCGCCGCGGCCTTCCGGCCCTCGGCGAGGAAGAAGTACCAGTTGACCCAGCCGATCGCCGCGACGCCCAGGGCGATCACCAGGAATTCCTCGAGCTGCACGTCCATGCTCCGAATACCCCCTCCCCGTATCCAACGGCATCCGGATCTAAATAGGGGAGGGGGGTATGTCAAGGGCCTCCGGGCGCTGCCCTCCGCGCCCGGGGTGGCGGCGCCGGCCCGGTCACCGTGTGACCCGGCGGGTTCCATTGCGAGCCCGAAGGGCGAGGCCAACCGATCCGGCCCTTGGCGCGAAGCGCGGGTCGGAGACCGAGGCCGGCGCGACGCCGGGCCCCGTTTTCCGACGGGCCTTGCTTGGGGAAGAGCCCCCCGCTCGTCCGGATCGCGGAATTCCCAGGCTGGCAAACGCCTTGCACTCCCGTGGCCCCGATGATCCGAAACTCCGAACAGCGCGCGAGGTCGGTCCTCGTCCGACTCCTGGCCACGGCCGGGGCGGCGCTGTCCCGGGTCACCGCCCGGCGGGCCACCGCGGGCGTCGTCGCCGCCTTCCTGGCCCTGGTCGGCACCGCCAACCCGGTGCTGGTCGGGTTCCGCTGCCTGGCGACCGACACCTTCCACGACCGGCCCTGCTGCGCCGGCGTGGACGCCGGGGCCCACGCGGAAGACCGGCTCGCCGGCACCTGCTGCGTGATGGAGGTGCGGGAGGCGCCGGCGGTGGTCGCCGACGGCACGCCGCAGCACGACGCTTCCCTGCCGCTCCCCTTCCTCCCCGCTCGCCCGGCGTTCCTCGCCGAGCTCTCGATCGCCCGGCCGGCCGCCGCGCGGACCCAGGGTCCGCCGCCCGGCCCACCGCTGCGTCTCCGGGACTGCTCGCTCCTGATCTGAGCGCCGGCCCGCGGGTGTGAGCGGCCGTGGGGCCGTCCGCCCGCGTGGCCTTCGATCGGACGGCGATCGCCGCTCCGATCGCGGCCACCGCCGTGGGAGCGCGGGCCTCGCCCGTGGCGTCTCCGGCCCCCGGGAAGTCCAGCGATCGTTGTCCAACAGCAGTTGGGGCCCGGCCGGTACGATGCGTCCCGGCCGGAGGAACGAGACATGAATCCGTTGTATCTAGTGATGCGTTCGGCAGGAGGTCTGGTCGGCGCGGCGCTGCTCCTGGCGGCGCCCGGCGCCGGCGCCGAACGCGAGACGCGCGAGGCGGGACCCGGAGCCGCCGGCGAGACCGGTGCCCCGGCGGAGGCCGGGACCGCCGCGATCGCGAGCGAACCCTCCCCGGCCCAGAGCTCCGGCGCCGCGCTCCGCGCCCTCCCGCCCGATCCCGTCCTCGACCGGCTGGTCGCGGAGGCCCTCGAGGCCCGGACCGAGCTGGCCCGCGCCAAGGCGCTCGCCCGGGCGGCCGGCGAGCAGGTGCCGCAGGCCGGCGCCCTTCCCGATCCGATGTTGCAGCTCGGCATCGAGACCGAGGGCTTCGACGACATCACCGTCGGCCACATGGAAATGAGCCAGTA
>JAEZJH010000589.1 GCA_023436385.1 Pseudomonadota bacterium | reverse complement strand
GACCTCTCCGTGTCAGGAGGCCCCGATGTCTCCCCGTCCCGCTGATGCGTGTAAACGCGCCCGCGGCTTCACGCTGATCGAGCTGGTGGTGACCCTCGCCGTCGCCGGCCTCCTCCTCGGGATCGCCAGCTGGTCGATGCAGGGTTTCCTGGTCTCGAACCGCGTCCAGGCGGCGGCCCGCGACCTCACCGCCCGGGTCCGAAACGCCGCCACCATCGCCGCCCGGGCCAACCGTCCGGTGGAGCTGCGCTTCGTCTCGAGCGGCGAGGGCTGTATCCCCCGCTACGAGATCCGCACCACCGGCACCGGGGCGGCGAACTACGAGACCGTGTGTATCGGCGCCGAGTATCCGGGCGTGGCGGTGGCCGCCGGCGCGATGGCCGGCAAGGCGGTGAAGTGCGGTTCGGAGACGGACCTTCCCAACTGCTCGCTCTGCACCGGCGTGAAGACGATCGTCTTCGACCCCTCGGGAGAGGCGACCACCACCGGCACCGCCGGCGACTCGATCCTCTTCTCGGTCCGGGGCGAGACCTCCCCGGCCCGCACCCTCGCGGTGGGAATCCGAAACACCAGCGGCCGGGCCCGGGTCTACCGCCCGAACGCGGCCGGCGACGGCTGGGAGTGTCCATGAGACGGGGCACGGGGCGCGGCTCGGCGGGCTTCACGCTGGTCGAGGTGCTGATCGCCATGGCGATCCTCGGGATCGGCCTCCTGGCCACGGCGCCGCTGGTCGCCCAGGGGATCCAGCGCGGGGCCCAGGCCCGCAAGCTCACCACCGCGCAGCTCCTCGGCCAGGAGCTCCTGGAGCGGCTCCGGGCGGAGATCCGCTACGACAGCGACGCGGCCAGCTCCCCGGCCCTCGCCGCCGCCGACGCCTGGAAGTTCGACGTGCTGCCGCACGCACCGGACCTGGGGACGGATCCCGACGGCTGCCAGCCCGCGGGCCTCGACGACGCCGTCGCCTACGACTACGGCCCGTTTCCCTTCGTCCGGGAGGGCCAGAGGTTCGAGGTCTGCTACCGGATCGAGGAGGTGGACCCCACCGATCCCGAATACGCCGCCCTGCCCCCGGGCTCGGTGCGCGCCCGGGTGCGCGTGCTCTGGCGCGGCGCGGATGGCGGTCCCTCGGCGTGGTCGGTGGGCGATCTCCTGGTGAGCGGGGGCTGACATGGGAAATCGCGGCTTCACGCTGATCGAGCTGATGGTCGCGGGGGTGCTTTCCGCCGTCGTGGTGTTCGGGGCGTTCGTCGCGCTCACCTCGATCCAGCGGAGCGGCCTCCGCCAGACCGAGTCCGACGCGGTGGTCGGCGAGGCCCGGCTGGCGATGGAGCTGATCGCCCGGGACGTCCGCAACGCCGGCGACTCCCTCGACCTCCTCCCCGAGAACTGCGTCGGCGCCTTCGCCCACGCCACCGCCAACTACCGCTGCCCGGCAGTGCTCGAACCGCATCCCTGGCGCCTCGCCCTCGCCCGCAACGCCTGGCGGTCGAGCTCCGGCGCGCCACAGGGACGGCGCCGGACCGACGATTTGCCGCCGCCGACGAACCGGAACTTCGAGGACGAGCCGGAGAACGTGATCCTGTATCGGTTCGTCCCGGACGGCGAGGTCCGCGACCTCACCGACAGCGACGGAGTGACGCGCCAGGGCGTCCTCGGGCGGATCGAGCGGGTGGTCAATCCGTATGGCTTCAAGCGGCCGGCCGAGGCCTCCGCGGCGCCGGCCCAGGTCTCCGTCCTCCTCGAGAACGTGCTCCTCGACAACCGGATGCGGATCAACCCGGCCGACCCGACGGAGATCGACCACCGCTACGATTTCTCGCTGTTCCTCTACCAGGTGCTGACGACGGCGGGCGAGTTCGCCGGGGATGCGGACCTGGTCGGCCGACCGACCGGCCTGGCCCGCGCCTTCCTCACCCCGCCCCTCCGCTTCTTCCCCGCCTCGCTCCCGGCGGCCCTGAATACCGCCAAGCCCTATGCCCCCGATCATGCGGCCGAGGTGGTGGGGCTGGAGAAGACCACCAAGTCGTACGAGGGCCTCCTCACCGGCAGCACCAAGATGGACGCCAGCGACCCGACCTCGGACCTGCGGCTGGTCCTCGACCGGAACCGCATCCGCACCGTGCGGATCGCCTTCAAGGTGGTGGGCGCCGAGCACCCCGACGTCACCGACGGTCTCGACCTCGACGGCAATCCGGCCAACGGCCGGGCCCGGGTCTGGGATTTCGAGACGGTGGCGGAGATCAAACCCCTCTCGCTGTTCACCGCGCCGTGAGGACGTCCATGCGTACGGCCCGTGGCTTCAGCCTCCTCCTGGTCCTCTTCGCGCTCCTGGCGATGTCGGTGATCGGGCTCCTCGCCTTCCGGATCGGGCAGACGGAGCTGGGCACCGCCACCTCCCGGGCCTTCCAGCGGCAGGCGCTGGCGGCGGCGGAGGCGGGGCTGGCCCACTTCATCGGCAACTCCCCGGCCAGCATCAAGCTCAACTTCTACTACCTGGGCGGGGCCAGCTCGTACGTGTATCTGCCCGACACCAGCGGTACCGGCGGCGAGACGGTCCGCTCCCGCTACCGTGTCCGCACCACGGTGGCCGGGCCGGTGGCCGACAGCGCCGTCGTCTTCTCCGAGGGAGAGGTCCTGGTCGGCGACCAGGTGGTCGGCCGCTCGCTGGTGAGCGCGGTCGTCTCCGCCACGCCCGCCTCCGGCTCCCGGCTGGTCGGCCGGGGCCAGAAGTCCCTCGGCGCCTGGGGTACCTCCACCAACCTGCCGGCGCGCTCCGACATCGGCCTGGTGGACTTCCCGTCCGGGACATCTGACTCGACGGAGGGGGTTGAACCATGAAGCGCATGGTTGGCGTGATCCTGGCCGCACTCGCACTCCTGCCCGCCGCCACGGCCCGGGCCGACTACCTCTACGACGCCTTCCGGGCGGAGTGCACCACGCAGGCGGACCACTACTACTCCGCGGCCGATCCGGTGGTGGGGACGGCGCCGCAGGAGGAGACGGAGATCGGCCGAATTGGAAACAACCTCCTGGTCTACGGGGGCTTCCAGTTCGGGACGGATGCGGGGGGCAAGCTGGTCGAGGAGGATCTCCGCGGCCACCTCTACGCGATCCGGCTCTTCAAGGAGAAGACGCCTCGCAGCAACGAGTGGGAGTTCACCGATACCTCCAGCGAGGACCTGCTCACCTCCTGCGGGACCACGGGCAGCGCCTGTCTCTTCGACGCCGGGGCGCTCTTGCAGGCGCGGACCAAGACGCGCCGGATCTTCACCGGCATGCCGGGTGCGCCGATCCGGACGACGGACCAGGGAGACCTCACCATCCCCTTCCCCGGTTCGAGCGAACATCCGGCGACCCGGCGGATCGACACGGATTCGATCGCCGGTCTCCGGGCCGTCTGGACGGCCTGGGTGCGCCTGGGGCTACCCGCGTCGCTGCCCGATTCCCTCACCCCCGACGCCTGGAACAGCTACGTCGCGGCGGCGCCAATCGCCCAGGCCATGCCCCAGCCGCGGTTCGAGGCCTGCACCTCGGCCGTCGGCTGTTTCCTGGACAGCGGCTGGAAGATCAAAAACTGGGATTGCCCGACCAATGTGCCGGATTCCCTCTGCTCCACCGGGATCGGGAACGTCTTTCCGCGGCTCTGGTATCCGAGCGACGCGCAGTTGACGAAGATGAGCGAGTGGCTCCACGGCCAGCACCGGAACTGGAAGCTCGGCGACATCTACCACGCCTCGGCCGCGTTGGTGGAGCCACCCGCCTACGAATACAAGGACCGGTTCTACCCGGATTTCCGGAAGGCGCTGGAGAACCGCCCGACGATGATCTACGTCGGCGCCAACGACGGGATGATCCACGCCTTCCACGCCACCCC
>JAEZJH010000494.1 GCA_023436385.1 Pseudomonadota bacterium | reverse complement strand
GCCAGGGCGCCGATGTAGTTCATGATCTCGCGCCGGAAGTCCTCCTTGCGGCTCTCCGGGATGTCGATCTTCTCCTCGATCGCCCGCATCAGCCGTTCGTCGGGTTCCTCGTACTGGCCGGTGTACTTGTTCCGGACCTTCTCCTTCTGCGTGTAGGCCTTGATGTTGTCGATGTAGTTGGAGCAGAGCTTCTTGATCGACTCCTCGTCGGCCGAGATCGCCCGCTGGACCTCGTTCTTGACGATGTCTTCGTATTCCTGCTTCACCACCCCGAGCAGATCGCGGTAGCGCTTCCGGATCTCCTCCGAGGAGATCAGCGAGTGGGTGCGGAGGCCGGCTTCCAGCTCGTTGAGGACCATGAACGGGTTGACGCAGCCCTCGCCCTTGTCGGAGACCAGGGCGTTGGAGATCTTGTCCTGCACGTAGCGGGGCGAGATCCCCTCCATGCCCTCCCGCGGCGCCTCCTTGCGCAGCTCCTTGATGTTGTCCTCGGTGTAGTTGGGGAGGCTCTTGCCGTTGTAGAGCTTGAGCTTCTGCAGGAGCGTGAGGTTGTGCTTCTTCGGCTCCTCGAGCCGGGTCAGCACCGCCCACATCGCCGCCATCTCCAGGGTGTGCGGGGCGATGTGCTTCCCGCGGATCTTCTTCTGGTTGTAGTCCTTCTCGTAGATCTTCACTTCCTCGGAGAGCTTGGTGATGTACGGGATGTCGATCTTCACCGTCCGGTCCCGGAGCGCCTCCATGAACTCGTTGGACTGGAGCTTCCGGTACTCGGGCTCGTTGGTGTGGCCGAGGATCACCTCGTCGATGTCGGTCTGCGGGAACTTCTTCGGCTTGATCTTGTGCTCCTGGGAGGCGCCCAGGAGGTCGTAGAGGAAGGCGACGTCGAGCTTGAGCACCTCGACGAACTCGATGATCCCGCGGTTGGCGATGTTGAACTCGCCGTCGAAGTTGAAGGCCCGGGGGTCGGAGTCGGAGCCGTACTCCGCGATCTTCCGGTAGTTGATGTCGCCGGTCAGCTCGGTGGAGTCCTGGTTCTTCTCGTCCTTCGGCTGGAAGGTGCCGATCCCCACCCGGTCCTTCTCGGCGAGGACCAGGCGGCGGACCTTGATGTGCTCGACCACCTTCCGCCAGTCGCCCTTGTACTCCGTCATCAGGTCCTTGTAGACGAAGCGGCAGGCCGGGCAGAGCTCGCCGGTATCGGGGATGTGATAGCCGGCGGTGGGCGGACACAGATCCGAATACACCTGGGCGCGCCAGTCGGCGGGGATCAGGTGCAGCGGCTCCTCGTGCATCGGGCAGGGCATCACCTCGCGCTCGAGGCTGCCGTCGGCCTTCCGCTTATCGAGGATCCAGCTGAAGGTGTAGATGGCGCCCTCCGGCCCCTTCGAGTACTCCTCCATCCCCTTCTTCAGCAGCCGGGCGATCGTCGACTTCGACGAGCCGACCGGGCCGTGGAGGAGGATCACCCGCTTCTCGGTGCCGTAGCCCTCGGCGGCGCTCTTGAAGACGTTGACCAGCTTCATCAGCGGCACGTCGAGGCCGTAGATGGCGTCGCGGCCGCCGAACTTCTCGTCGTGGAAGAAGTGGTAGCGGATCAGCTTCTTCTTGTTGTCGAGGTACTCCGTCTTCCCGTGGGAGAGGATCATGTCGTAGAGGCGCTGGAAGGCGGTGCGGGTCACCTTCGGGTTCTGCCGCACGATCTGCAGGTAGTCCTCGAACGAGCCCTCCCAGTGCTGTTCGGCGTAGCTCTTCCGGTCCTGCATCGCCGCGATGCGGGAGACCAGGTTGTCCAGTTCGCGCGCTTCCCTCATCCCCGATCGCCTCCTCCGAGTGGCCCGGCGACGGGCGCCGAGTTCCTCGAGTCCACCCGCATGACGGATAACGTACGACCGTGTCGGCGCCATTCCGCGCCGTACCCCGCCGCTCCCACCCGGATCGGCGGGCCGGAGCTCGACCTGACGGACGAGGACCGGAACGCCGGCGTCGCGGGTGCGTTCGCCGATGGTTTGGCTCTTGCCGTGTGTGCGGGACCCCCCACGGGACCTGCCGACGGAACGGCGTTCATTGTGCTCCCCGAGCCCGCACGGTCAAGCACGGCCGCGCTTCGCGGCGCACCCCGGGCGAGCGTCGGCAAGTTCCGATCGCTCGCTAGGCAGCTCGAGGTGCGGGCCTGCAGGGATAGGTAAGGACGCTCGCTTCCCGTGGCGAGGGAGGGCGGGCGGGGCGCCCCGCGCGAGCGGGCGGCCCGGCGATCAGAAGTGCGTCAGCGAGCCGTCGTCCTTGGCCCGCCGGATCGCCCGCCGAAACGCGAGCCAGGCGAGCGGCGCGGCCACCAGGGCAAAGAGCGCGAGCGACGCCAGCGAGCCGGCCACCTCCGCCGGCCCCGCGCCGCCGAGCAGCGTCTTCCGCAGCGCCTCGAGGGCGTGGGTCGAGGGGAGGAGCCGGGAGACCGCCCGGAGCGGCGCCGGTAAGACCTCCACCGGATAAAACACCCCGCCCAGGAGCACGAAGATCATGTCCAGCATGAACGCTACCGGATCGCCCTTCTGAAACCGGAGGGTGAAGGCCGCGGAGAGGAGCCCCAGCGCCCCGTAGGCGGCGAGCGCCAGGGCGAGGGCGAGGAGCGCCGTCGGGATCCCGGCGCCCGCCAGCGGCAGGCCGAAAACCCAGACACCGCCGGCGAGGAGGAGGGTCATCTTTAAACACGAGGCGGCGAGCGGATACAACGCCGAGAACACGATCACCCGGGCCGGAGACACCGGCGTGGCCAGGACCGCCTCCAGGGTCCCGGAGACTTGCGCCTCCCGGACGCGCCGGGACAGCTCCACCAGCGCCGCGTGGAGCGGGCCGGTGGCCGCCACCCCGACCACCGCGAAGGCAAAGTAGTCGCCGCCGAACCGGGCCAGGGCGGGCACGCCGTCGCCCACGGTGGCGCCGACGAAGTAGAAGGTCATCAGCATCGCGAAGCCGCCCACCAGGCCGAAGGCGGCGTTGGCGCGATACGAGGCCTCGATCCGGAGATCGCGCCGGAGGAAGGCGAGGGCGAGGCGGAGGGTGTTCACTCGGCCCCCGGGAAGAAGGTGCGATCGATCGCGCCCTCCACCGCGCTCCAGCTCCCCTGGGCGCGGAGCGGGCCGTCGACGAGGAGGGCCACCCGGCTCGCCACCTCCCGGGCCTCGTGGAGATCGTGGGTGGTGAGGAGTACGCCGATCCGCTCCCGGCCGGCGAGGTCGCCGGTCACCAGGCGCCGGAGCCGGGCGGCGGCGCCGGGATCGAGGGTCCGGGTCACCTCGTCGAGGAGGAGCGCCCGCGGCCGGTGGAGGAGCCCCCGGGCGATCGCCACC
>JAEZJH010000479.1 GCA_023436385.1 Pseudomonadota bacterium | reverse complement strand
CGTCCAGGTCGGCGGCGCCGGAGTCACCACAAGCACCGGCATTACCGTCCGGCCGGGGAAGTGCTTCGTCCTCGCCGAGAGGCTCAAGGCCGGCACCTCCCTCTACTGCGTAGCTCCCGCCAACACCGTCGTCGAGGTCCTCGCTACCCGATGAAGACGCTCGCTCTTCTCGTCGCCCTGGTGCTCCCCGGCGTCGCGGCCGCTGCCAGCCCGCTCGTGACTGACGGGCCCGACGTCCGCCTCGGCGGCGCGGGCGCAAGCATGGCCGGCTGGGACTGGGAGCTAATCTGCCCGTTGCCAAACGATGCCGGCGAAGTCGCCTGCTCCGATGGTCGTCAGGTTGCCACCACCCGCGCCGGGCCGGCGTGGTGCGACGGCGGCTACCAGGTGGGCGACAACGCGCCGTGCGTGAGTGCGGCGGGGCTGGAGAGCAAGGGGGCGGTGCTGAACTACTGGACGAACAGCACCCGGCCTGACCTGTGGAACAAGGTCGGCCTGCCGACGGTAACGGCGGATCCGGGGGGCGGCTACGTTCTCACCGACGACGACCCCGCCTCCGATGAATCTCTCTACGTGCCGGCCGGATCGCCCCAGGCCGGCCCGTGGACGATCACTTGTGCACTTAAGGCCGGCACGTTGAACACCGCCCGGGTCTACGTCTCTTCGTCCGATGGCGCGATCGTCTCCTGCCCGATCACCGGACTGGGACCCACCTACAAGACCTTTTCGTGTTCGGGCAACGCGGCGACGGCTCCGACCTGGGCGAACCCCACGCTCTACGTCGGCAGCACGCAGGCGCAGACGGGATCGATCGTCGTCGAGTGGTGCCAGCTCGTTTATTCGGCCACCCCCGGTCGCCGCTGCGATGCCGGAGCCTCCCCGACGACGTGCCCGGGGGACGCGCATACGGTGGCCTCGGCAGGGTGGCCGGTGGCGAGTGGGAAGATCCGCTTCAACTATACGCCGGCGTACTCCGGGACCGCGCCGTACACGCGGGTCCTGCTGGATACCCGTAAAGCCGCGCTCGACGGAGGGCTCCTAGTCTCCATTACCACTGGTGGCGCGCTGCGTTTGGAACTACGACAGGCAGACACCACGAACACGGGTTTAGGGACGGTTGCGTTGGGCTGGGGCGCAGACACGACCTACCCGATAACGGTTGGCTGGGCGGGGTCCACGGCGACCATATCCCGCGGACCGGGGGAGAGCGCCTCCGGTGCCATGCCGGGGCCCATGGGGCCGCACGCCATATCCGCCGCCCTGGGGGTATCGAACCTGACCGCCGGGGGCCAGGCAGAGGGCAGGATTTCGGGCCTGGAGGCCTACCCTCGATGAAGACCCGCGCCGTCGTTTCCGCCGCCCTCCTCGCCGCCGGGGCCGCCGTGACCTTCGCGTCCCTGCCCGACCCGACCAACCCCTTCGCTGTCTGCGAGCTGCACACCGTGTTCGGCCCATGCGACCAGCTGCGCACGCCGCGTGGCGCCGACCACCTGCCGGCCTGCGACGGCGACGAAACGATCGGCGCCGTCCTGGCGATGCGCCTGCTTCCCGGCGACGAGGCCGGCCCGGCGCTGTCGCCGGCGTGGGTTCAGCCGCCCGGCCTGGTGCGGGCCCCGGTGGACTGCGGGGACTACGCCTGGCCCTCCGACGATCCCGGCGATCGGGTGCAGGCGGTCCCGGTGGCCACGATGCACCCGGAGAGCATCGTCGGCCTGGTCGCCCGCGACGGGGCCGAGGATAGGCCCGAGGAGCCTGCCCGCCTCGGCTACTGCTACGGGCCCGGCTGCCGATGCGCGGCCGAGCCCTGCGAGCACGTCGCCATCGGCGCCGTCGACCGATGCTACTGGAGCCGCCGGCTCCACCGGCTGATTCCCGACGCGCCCTACACCGACGACTGCCCGGCACCCGCCGAGCCGGAGGCACCATGAGTCCCACGGCCATGAGCGCTGAGCTGATCGTCGAGGACCTGCGGGACCTCGACGATCGTGTCCGGAAGCTCGAGCAGGAAAGGGCGACATGGAAGAAGCTCGATGAGATCGAGGTGCGGGTGCGCCGCCTCGAGGTCACGGCCGCGAGAGCCGGCGTGATCCTGGGCGCCGTGTGTTTCGTGGCCTCCGCGATCGGATCGGCCGCGGTGATGTTCGCCTTCACGGCGCTGACGGGGTAGCGATGCCTCGAGGAGCGCCTCGTCCGTGCACGCACCCCGGGTGCGCGGCGGTGGTCGAGTCAGGTTCGAGGTGCCCGGCGCACCCGCGACCCCCGCGGGACCGGGACCTCGCGGCGTCGCGCGACTACGATCGGTGGCGCGGCGGTGCGAACGCCCGCGGGTACGACGGGGCGTGGAACCGGGCCCGGGCGGCGAAGCTCCGGCGGGAGCCGCTCTGTGAGCGGTGCCGGAGGGAGGGGCGGCGGCCCACGCCGGCGGACCTGGTCCACCACATCGTTCCGCTCGAGGACGGCGGGGCGCGGCTCGACCAGGGGAACCTGAAGTCGGTCTGCCACTCCTGCCACCAGCTCGAGCACGCGGACCTGGAGCGGGCGAAGCGGAGGAGGTGAGGCGATGGGCGCGAGGGGACCGCCGCCGAAGCCGTCGGCGCTCCGGCTGCTGACCAACCCGGACGCGAAGCGGAAGCTGAACGACCGGGAGCCGCAGCCGAAGAAGCGGCCGCCGAAGATGCCGTCCTACCTGGACGACGCGGGCCGTGCGAAGTGGAGGGAGCTCTGCAAGAAGCTGCTCGAGCTCGGCGTCCTCACGGAGATCGACGGTGACGCCCTCGGCCGCTACTGCGCGGTCTGGGCCGAGTGGATTTCCGTCGCCCGGGACTACGAGCGGTTCGGCCGGTACCAGGCGTGCGAGAGCGGGTACGTGCAGGAGCACCCCGCCTACACCTCCTGGAAGAAGCTGGCGATGGACCTCGAGAAGCTCGGGGCCGTGCTGGGCCTGTCTCCCTCCTCGAGGACGCGGGTGCGGGTGGAGCAGCCGAAGAAGAAGGCCGGGGACTGGGAGCAGCTCTAGACCATGGAGTACGTCCGTCGCGCCATCGAGTACGCCGAGGGCGTGGTCGCCGGCACGATCCCGGCGTGCAAGTGGACGCGGCTCGCCTGCCAGCGCCAGCTAGACGACCTCGAGAGGTGGCACACCGACGACGCGCCGTACCGCTTCGACGTCGAGCGGGCCGAGCACATCTGCCGCTTCATCGAACTCCTTCCCCACATCAAGGGGGAGTGGGCCCGGAAGCGGCTAAAGCTCAAGCTCGAGCCCTGGCAGATCTTCATCCTCACCACGGTGTTCGGGTGGGTGAAGACCGAGGACGACTGCCGGAGGTTCAGGACCGTCTACATCGAGGTCCCCCGGAAGAACGCCAAGTCGACCAAGTCGTCGGGCGTGGCGCTCTACATGGTCTCGGCCGACGGCGAGGCCGGCGCCGAGGTCTACTCCGCGGCGACATCCCGGCAGCAGGCGGGGATCGTCTTCGTCGACGCCCAGCGGATGGCTCGCCGGGAGAAGGGGTTCCAGGATCGGTACGGGGTCGAGGTCCAGGCCCACGCGATCACCGTGGAGCGGGAAGCGGCCCGCTTCATCGCCCTGGCCGCCGAGGACTCCACCCTCGACGGTCTCAACCCGCACTGCGCGATCATCGACGAGCTGCACGCCCACAAGACCCGGGGCGTCTGGGACGTCATCGAGTCGGCCACCGGCTCCAGGTCGCAGTCGCTGATCTGGGCGATCACCACGGCGGGCTCGAACCGGGCGGGCATCTGCTACGAGCAGCGGACCTACGTCACCAAGATCCTGGACCGGGTCCCGGGCTGCGTCGACGACAGCTACTTCGGGATCATCTACACGATCGACGACGGGGACGCCTGGGACGACCCGGCGGCCTGGGCCAAGGCGAACCCCAACCTCGGCGTCTCGGTCAAGCTCGACCAGCTGACCCGCCTCGCCGCGAAGGCGAGGCAGACGCCCTCGGCGAAGAACAACTTCCTGACGAAGCACCTCAACGTCTGGGTGAACGCGGACCAGGCGTGGATGGACATGCAGGCTTGGGACCGGTGCACGGATCCGCGGCTCTCGATCGACGAGTTCGAGGGCGAGCCCTGCTGGCTCGGCACGGATCTCGCCTCGAAGCGGGACCTGGCGGCGATCGCCAAGGTCTTCACGAAGACCATCGAGCGCCGCGGCAAGCCAGAGCTGCACGTCTACGCCTTCACCCGGGCCTTCCTCCCGGAGGAGGCGGCGGAGGAGAGCGACAACAGCCAGTACTCGGGATGGGCGGAGGAGGGGCGCCTGGTGCTGACGCCCGGCAACGTCCTCGACTTCGAGTACGTGAAGGACGAGATCCGGGAGTGCGCCGAGCGGTTCGACCTCCGGGAGGTCGGCTTCGACCCCTGGCAGGCGACGCAGATGGCGTCGGAGCTTCTCGAGGAGAAGATCCCGATGGTGGAGGTTCGCCCGAACGTGGCGAACTTCAGCGAGCCGATGAAGCAGCTCGAGGCGCTCGTCCTATCGAAGCGCTTCCACCACGACGGCGACCCGATCCTCGCGTGGTGCGTCTCCAACGTGGTGGCGCACTACGACAAGAAGGACAACATCTACCCGAACAAGGAACGGCCGGAGAACAAGATCGACCTGGCGGTGGCGCTCATCACGGCGCTGTCCCGGGTGCTCCGGCTCGAGGCGTCGAAGCCGAAGCGGTCGGTCTACGAGACCCGCGGCCTCCTCTGACCCCCAAGGACACCATGAGCATCTGGACCTCCATCGCCAGGTGGTGGGAGCGGCGCAGTGCTGGCCTCCCTCGGATCCGCCAGGTCCTCGATTTCTTCGGGGTTGGCGGCGAGAGCGCCGCCGGGGTCGTCGTCACCACCGACGCCGCGATGCAGCTGGCAGCGGTGCAGGCTTGCATCCGCCTCCTCGCCGAAAGCGTCGCCTCCCTGCCGCTGCACCTCTACCGGCGTCTGCCAGGCGGTGGGAAGGAGCGGGCCACCGACCACCCGCTCTACCGGATCCTGCATTCGGCACCGAACCAGGTGCAGACCAGCTTCGACTTCCGGTCGGTGCAGATGGTGGACCTCTGCTGCGACGGGAACACCTACGCCCGCGTGGTCCGGGACGACTTCGGCGGCGTCGTCCAGATCGTCCGGAGGAGCCCGGTCTCCGTATCCCGCCGGTTCCTCACCGACGGTGTCACCCTGGTCCTCGACGTCCAGCTCGCGGACGGGACGCGCGAGACGCTGTTCCCCGGGCAGTACTGGCGGCCGATCGGCTTCAGCCTCGACGGCATCACCGGCGTCTCGCCGATCACCTACGCCCGGGAGGCCATCGGCCTGGGCATCGCCGCCGAGCGCCACGGGGCCCGCTTCCTGCGGAACAACGGGACCCCGCCGATCGTCCTCGAGCACCCCGACGAGATCTCGCCCGAGGCGGCCCGGCGAATCGAGGACGACTGGGTCAAGCTCGGCACGGGCGAGAACGCGGGCCGGCCCCGGGTGATCGAGGAGGGGATGAAGGCCCACGTCCTCTCCATCTCGAACCGGGACGCCCAGTACCTCGAGACCAGGAAGTTCCAGGTGACGGAGATCGCCAGGATCTTCCGGGTCCCCCCGCACATGATCGCCGACCTCGACAAGGCGACTTTCAGCAACATCGAACACCAGGCACTGGAGTTCGTGGTCCACACGCTCAGGCCCTGGTTGGTTCGCTTCGAGCAGTCGATCACCCGGGACCTCCTCATCGGCCGGGAGCGGGACGAGTACTTCGCCGAGTTCGCGATCGACGGCCTCCTCCGCGGCGACGTGAAGAGCCGGTACGAGGCGTACCAGATCGCCCGCCAGAACGGCTGGCTCAACGCCGACGACATCCGCGAGCTCGAGAACCTGAACCCCCAGCCGAACGGCGAGGGGAAGGTCTACCTCGTGCCGGCCAACCTCACCACGATCGCCAAGCTGACGGCGCCGCCGGCGGCGCCCCAGGGCGCGCCCCCGCAGGCGCAGGAAGGATGATCCATGGCAACCCAGGTCGTCGAGGCGCGCACCCAGCGGTGCGTCGTCGAGGCCCAGCTCCACATCGAGAAGCGGGCCGAGGGCGGCGAAGGCAGGAAGCTCGCCGGACACGCGGCCGTCTTCAACGCCCCAACCAACATCGGCAACATCAAGCGCTGGGGCTTCCGCGAGAAGATCGCCCCCGGCGCGTTCGCGAAGACGCTCGCCCGCGGGGAGGACGTCCGCGCCCTCTTCAACCACGACCCCAACTTCATCCTTGGCCGCACCAAGGCGGGTACCCTCCGCCTCACGGAAGACGCCCGCGGCCTGGCCGTTGAAATTGACCCGCCTGACACGCAGGTCGGCCGGGACCTCGTCACCTCGGTGAAGCGCGGGGACATCACCCAGATGTCCTTCTCGTTCATCGCCAGGACCGAGGAGTGGTCGACCGACGAGGACGGCGTCGACGTCCGGACGCTGATCGACGTCGACCTGTACGACGTCTCGCCGGTCACCTTCGCCGCCTACAAGGACACCGACATCGGCCTCCGCGGCGGCGGCGAGGCGATGGCCGACGCTCGGCAGCAGGCGTTCGCCGAGGCGCAGCGCAGAAAGCTCAAGCTCCGGCTGGCGGAGCTCCGGTAGCACGAACCCAAGAAGCAAGGAGAGACAGATGTTCGAGAAGCTGATCGAGCTCCGCCAGAAGCGGGGCGCCGCGATCGCCGCCATGCGCGCGGTCCAGGAGAAGGCCGAGAAGGAGAAGCGCTCGCTCAGCGCCGAGGAGGAGGCGCAGTTCGACCGCGCCGACAAGGAGCAGGAGGAGCTCCGGGCGGAGGTCGAGAAGCTCGAGAAGGAGGAGGCCCGGGCCAAGAAGCTGGCCGGCCTTGAGGCTGAGGGCGGCACACCCCGCCAGGCCCCGGTCGCCCCGGCCACCCCCCCTGCTCCCGGCGAGGGGCGGAAGGACGACGGCCTGAGCCCTGAGCTCCGGTCGGCGTTCGACAAGATCTTTCGGCACGGCTGGGGCCAGGCCCGCCTCTCCGAGGGCGAGGCCCGGGCGCTCCAGGCCGATAACGTGGTGAAGGGCGGCTTCCTCGTCGCTCCGATCCAGATGGTGAACGAGTTCATCAAGGCGGTCGACGACCAGGTCTTCATCCGGCAGCACGCGACGAAGTTCACGGTCACCGACGCCGACGGCCTCGGTGCGCCCTCCCTCGACACCGACCTCGAGGACGGCGAGTGGACGCCCGAGCTGAAGATCGGCGCCGAGACCGAGATCGCTCTCGGCGCCCGCGAGCTCCGGCCGCACCAGGTGTCGAAGGCGGTCACCATCTCCCGGAAGCTGCTCCGGAAGACGGCCGGCTCGGCGGCGACGCTGGCCCTGCAGCGGCTGGCGTACAAGTTCTCGGTCACGGAGGAGAAGGCCTTCCTGCTGGGCGACGGCGACCGGAAGCCGCTCGGCGTCTTCGTCGCCAGCGACCAGGGAGTCCCCGTTGCTCGCGACGTCGAGGCCGGCGCGGCCGCCGCCGGTGGCCCCAGCGCCGACGGCCTCATCGACGTGAAGCACGCGCTCAAGGCGGCCTACTGGCCGCGGGCGCGGTGGCTCTTCCCGCGGGCGATGATCAAGCACATCCGGAAGCTGAAGGACGGCAACAACCAGTACCTCTGGCAGCCGGGTCTGGTGGGCGGCATCCCCGACCGGATCGTCGAGCAGCCCTACGACGTGTCGGAGTTCGCCCCGGCCGTCGCCGGCGCCGGCAAGTACGTTGGCCTCATCGCCGACTGGTCGCAGTACTGGATCGCCGACGCGCTGTCCCTCGAGGTCCAGCGGGTCGAGGAGCTCTACGCGGCGACCAACCGCGTCGGGTTCATCGGCCGGGCCGAGGTGGACGGGATGCCCGTCAACGCCGAGGCGTTCGCCCGGGTGAAGCTGACCTAGCGGTCGGCGAGGCCCACGCCGCGCGGGCGCTTTCAAGCGCCCGCCGGCTCCTCCCATTCTTTTCTACGAGGGATCGATCCCATGAAGAACCTGGCCAAGGAAACCAAGGTCATCCGGGTTTCGAACGCGGTGGCCGCCGGCGCGGCGGACGCGAACAGCTCCGTCGTCGACACCGCCGGCTTCGAGGACGTCACCTTCATCGTCGCCTTCGGGGCGATTACCGCCGGCGCTGTGACCGGCGTGAAGGCCCAGCAGGGCACCGCCGCCGACGGCTCCGACATGGCGGATATCTCTGACGCCGTCGTCGCGGTCGCCGACGACGCCGACAACAAGCTCGTCGTCCTCGAGGTGGTGAAGCCGACGAAGAGGTACGTCCGCGCGGTGGTCACCCGGAAGACCCAGAACGCGGTGATCGACGACGTCACCGCGATCCTCTCCGGCGGCCGGAAGCTCCCGCCGCCGGTCGACTCCACCGTCGTCAGCGTCACTTCGGTCGTCTGCGCGTAGTCCCACTCCAACCGCCCGGGGGAGTAGCCAGCCCCCGGGTCCGAGGCTCCCGTGAGAATCAAGATGCTGGTGGCGATGGCCGGGACCGACGGCGCTGCCAACGCGGGCCAGGTGATCGACCGGCCGGAGAAAGAAGCGCGCGAGCTCGTCGCCGGCGGTTACGCCGTCGAGGTTCCCGCCGAGAAGAAGCCCACGCCTGCCACCGCGGCGCCGCCGGCGAAGCCCTCCGGCAACAAGCCCGCGAGGACCGCCCGGGCCCGGGCCGCGGCCGCGCCTACCGAGCCCCCGCAGGACGAGCGCGCCCCCGTCGGCGACGACGAGGACGAGGAAGAGCAGGAGTAGCGCATGGCCCTCCAGCTGGTGGCACCTCCGGACGTCGAGCCCGTCAGCCTGGAGGAGGCCAAGGCCCACTGCCGGGTCGACCACGCCGACGACGACGCGCTGATCGAGCGGCTCATCGTGGCGGCCCGGGAGCGGGCGGAGACCCGGACCCGCCGGGCGCTCATCGGCCGGACGCTCCGGCTTCACCTCGACGCCTTCCCGGTCGGCGAGCTCGAGCTCGAGCGGCCGCCGCTCCTCGAGGTGGTAGCGGTGAAGTACGTCGACCCCGCCGGCGTCGAGCGGACCATGGACCCCGCCGACTACCAGATCGACGAGTACTCCGCCCCCGCCCGGCTCGCCCCGGCGCCCGGGAAGGCCTGGCCGGCGACCCGGGCCCAGCTCGGCGCCGTCGTCGTCGAGTACTCCGCCGGCTACGGCGAGGTGGGCGAGGACGTCCCCGAGCCGATCCGGCAGGCGATCCTGCTGGACGTCCAGGACGCCTACGACAACCGCGGGACGCTGGTGGTGGGGACCGTGTCCTCGAAGCTGGCCCGCACTGCCGAGGCCCTCCTGGGGCCGTACCGGGTCTACTGATGCGGGCCGGCCAGCTCGACAAGCGGGTGACCATCGCCCGCAGGGATCCTGCCGCCGGGCGAGACGCGTACGGCAAGCCGATCCCCGGGACCGTGGCGATCGCCACCGTCTGGGCGAACGTCGCCGACGTCACCGCAAGGGACCGGGTCGCGGCGCCCCAGGTGATGGGGGTCCGGTCGGCCCGGGTGACCATCCGCTGGCGGGCCGGCGTCGAGTCCGACCACGTCCTCCTCTTCGACGGGCGGGTCTGGGCCATCCGGGGTATCGCCAACCTAGGGCGCCGAGAGTGGATCCAGCTGACCGTCGAGGCGGTGGAGGTCCGGACGTGAAGCGCACCGTCGCGGAGGGGCAGATCTTCGGTGCCGACGAACTAGCGGAGAGCCTGAAGCAGCTTGGAGACAAGTTCGAGCGGCGGGTGATGCGGGCGGCGAGCCTCGCCGGCATACAGTTCTTCCGGACCGTCCTGTTACAGAAGGCGCGCCGGCTCAACATGAGCGCCACCGGCAGGCGCAGGCTCCGCCAGGCCATCCGGATATCCAAGCCGCGGTACAAGAAGCGGTGGGGCCGGATGTTCTCCGGAATCCACATCGCGTCCCTGCCGCGGGTCCGGCAGGGGCGAGACGGGAAGACGAAGGAAGTCAACGACCCGCAGATCTGGTGGCGGTGGTTCGAGTACGGGACCGCCAAGCGGTACCGCGGGTCCGCGCGGGGCAAGGCCGCGGCCCTGTTCCGGTCGGTGACCGGGTCCCAGCGGGGCTACTCCGGCTCCATCGAGGCCCAGCCATTCCTCGAGCCAACCTTCCTTGAGGAGTCCGACGGCGCGCTCCACGCCGTGATCGCTGACGCACGAAAGCGCACCGAGCGAGCCCTCAAGCGCAAGGGGAAGGCGCGATGACAATCGATGCCGGGCTCCGGGCCCACCTCTCCACCTCCAGCGCGGTGACGGACCTGGTCCCTCCCGAGCGGATCACCTGCGGTGGCGATGTCCCGGAGGGCGCGGCGTTCCCCGCGATCACCATCCTGACCTCGTCGATCCCGGAGGTCGACATGCAGGGTGCGACCGGCCTGGTCCGCACCGCGGCGGAAGTCGACGCACTGGCCGTCGACGTCCCCGGGGAGTCCGCCGTGGCCCTCGCCAAGCGGATCGCTACCGCCGTGGTGGGAGCGCTCCACTGCTATCGAGGCCGGTGGGGCGACCAGGTCATCAAGGGGGTCTTCCTCGACGAGCAGGAGGACAGCCCCCCGGATCCGGAGACCGGGCTGTTTGGAGTGCAGATGCAGTTCATCGTCTGGCACCGGCAGGTGCCGTAGGAGAGCTTCATGACCGCGAAGATCGGGTTCGGCACCGTCCTCGAGATCGAGTCGGGCACGCCGGGCCAGTACACCACCGTCGGAGGGATCACCTCCGTGAAGCCGCCCGGCGTCACCGCCGAGGTGGTCGACGCGACCCACATGAAGTCGGCGAACAAGGCGAAGGAGAAGCTGGCCGGCATCATCGACTGGGGCCAGACCTCGATCGGGATCAACTACGATCCGGCCGACGAGGGGCACGCGGACCTCATCGCCGCGGTGGGCACCGTGGCCAAGCTGCAGATCGTCTTCCCCGACGGTGAGAAGTGGCAGTTCTCCGCCGTCTGCTCCGCGTTCGAGCCCGGGGAGATCACCAAGGAAGGTCTGATGACGGCCTCCTTCACCGCGGACGTCACCGGCGTCCCGACCTTCGTGGCGGCGCCCTGATGCGTCCGCTCAAGAACGTCACGGTGCAGCTCGACCGGGAGCGACGGCTGGCCTTTGATTTCAACTCGCTCCGATACCTGCACGACGTAGCCGGCGTGAACGTCCTCGAGGACGGTCTGAACCTCGCGGACTTCCGCACCCCGGGGAAGATGCTCGTGCTCTTCACCGCGATGTTGCAGTCGGACGCGAAGCGGAACGGGGAGACGCTCACCGAGGACCACGTCGCGGAGCTGCTCGACTTCGGGGGAATCCTCGAGATGACCCGGGCCGTGCAGGCGGTGGTCGGGGAGAGCGCTCCGGAGCAGCCGGCGAACCCTCCCGAAGCGGCCGCGCCCTCACCTGGCTCGAGCTCTGGGCCGTTGGCCGCTTCGACCTCCGCCTCCCCGATGACGAGCTCGGCGAGCTGACCCCGCGGGAGTTCGCCGCCCTCAACGAGCGGGCGGCCCAGGCTCGAGAGGTGGCGGACTACCGGGCCGGCGTGCTCGCTGCCGTGGTGGCCAACGTCCATCGGGATCCGAAGGTGCGAGCCGATCCCTGGGACCCGGGCGACTTCTTCGACCTACCCAGCATCGCTGCCGAGGAGGCGCCCGCGTCGGCCTCCGAGGTGATGACCCCCACCCAGCTCAAGGCAGCGGCACACGCCATCACCGGATGGGCGCGGGCCAAGGCCCGGGCGGAGAAGTGACCCCATGGCGGCGAAGATCGGGACCCTGCTGATCGACATCCAGGCCAACATCGCCCGTCTGCAGCAGGACTTCGCGAAGGCACAGTCCGCGGTGGACGGTGCGGTCGGGAAGATGGGCACCGCGCTGAAGACCTTCGGGGCGGCGGCGGCAGGGTACCTTTCCGGAAAGGCGGTCCTCGGCGTCGTCGACGCTGCGATCGACGGCGCCGATGCTCTTGCCAAGCTGTCGGTGAAGAGCGGCGTCGCCGTCGAGACCCTGTCCGCGCTGCAGTACGCCGGCAGCCTCGCCGACGCGAGCGTCGAGGATATCTCCAAGGGGCTGGGCAAGCTGGCCCAGCAGGCGGTCGCTGCGGCGAACGGCACGTCGAGTGCGGAGCGCGCCTTCTCCCAGCTCGGGGTCGCGTTTCGCAACGCCGACGGATCGATTCGCTCCAGCGACGAGATGCTCCTCGACGTCGCCGACCGCTTCGCCGAACTGCCCGACGGCGCGACCAAGGCCGGCCTGGCCATGCAGCTGTTCGGCCGGAGTGGGGCCGCGCTGATCCCGATGCTCAACTCGGGGCGCGCGGGCATCGAGGAGATGAAGAAGGAGGCGGAATCGCTCGGCGTGGTCATCAGCGCTGATACCGCGGCCCGAGCCGAGGCGTTCAACGACAACATGACCCGCCTCGGCACCGTCACGAACGGCATCGCCCTCAAGGTAAGCGCGGAGCTGCTCCCTGCACTGGTCAAGTTCACCGACTGGCTGGTGGAGTCCGGGAAGAAGACCAACGGCTTTGCCGCGGTGGTGTCCACCGGCTTTAAGCTCGTCGCGTCGGTGGGGGTGATCGTCGGGAAGGTGTTCGACAACATCGGAACGCTCATCGGCGGCGTGGCCGCGACGATCGTCCAGGCGATCAGTGGGGACTTCCGGGGGGCCTGGGAGACCGCCAAGAGCGTGGTGAAGGACACCAGCGTCTTCACCGCGATCCCCGAGACCTGGAACGCCCTGAAGGATGTCTGGGTCGACACCGGCGACGCCGTCGAGAAGACGGCTGAGACGAACAAGAAGGGCGCGGACGCGATCGTCAAGGACTGGTCGAAGCTGGCCAAGGCCGCGAAGGAGATGGCAGAGCGGGTCGAGGATTCGATGCTCCGGGTCCAGGCGCTTGGAGCCAAGGCCACCGCGACCAAGACGGACGACATCAAGGCCCAGTACGCGGCTCAGAAGGTCGCCCTGCTCCGGAAGATCGAGGACGAGAAGACGATCGAGACGGAGGCCCAGCAGTACCTCCGCGAGCTCTACGCCCTGAACCAGGAGGAGCAGCGCGAGCTCGCCGAGGCGGAGCTCGAGGAGTCCCGGGAGCTCGAGCGGCGGAAGATCGACAACGCCCTCGAGACGCAGGCGATGCAGGCGCAGCTCACCGAGACGGAGCTGGACGACCTGGCCGCCTCCTACGAACAGCAGCTCGAGGCTCTTCGGCGCCAGCGCGAAGAAGAGCTCCTCACCGAGCAGGAGTACGTCGAACGGCGCCGCATCCTTCTGGCCCAGCGGGACCAGGCCATCACCGCGAAGGCGAAGGAGGAGGCCGCGAAGCGGTCGGAGGCGCAGAAGAAGGCGGTCGACACGGTCGCCAACTACGCCGGCAACACGATCGCGGACCTGGTCCTTCTTCCCCTCGAGGAGGGTTTCGATGGGCTGAAGACCGTCCTCGACACGCTGAAGAAGATGGTCGTCGACCTCATCAAGCAGCTCATCGTGGCCGGGATCGTGAAGATGATCACCGGCGCCGCGAGCGGCGGAGTCGGCGGGGCGATCCTCACTGCGGTCGGGTTCTCCAGGGGCGGCCCCGTCGATGGCCCCGGCACCGAGACGTCCGACTCCATCCCGGCGCTCCTCTCCAAGGGTGAGTTCGTCGTCAACGCCCAGGCGGCGCGGCGGTTCGGGATCCGTCGCCTCGAGGCGATCAACAGCCTCGGGCGCATGCCGTCCGTCCGGCCGCTCGCCTTCGCCGGCGGTGGGCTGGTCGGGGGGAAGCTGGCCTACGCCGCGGTCGGCGGGGCGCCGGTCGTCTACAGCTTCGCCATCACCGCCCTCGATCCCCAGACCACGGCCGCGGTGGTGCAGGACCGGATCGCCCCCGCCAACGCCCGGCGCTACCGCAACCGGC
>JAEZJH010000475.1 GCA_023436385.1 Pseudomonadota bacterium | reverse complement strand
GCTCCTCGTCGATCCGGCTCACCCGTCGATCTACGACGTGAACTGCATTCGCGATGCCCGCGGCGCCTTCACCTTCGCCGAGCTCGAGGCCGGCTTTGCCCGGGTGATGGCGGAGTCCGGTTGCCGCCACCGGCGGGTGGCCTCCCGCGACGAGCCGACCATCCGTCGCCTCGACGCCTATCTCCTGCCGCTCTCGTTCACGCGGCAGGTCTGCGTGGCGATGGCGCACCTGGGCCCGGTGCCGTCGGCGACGGTGCCCCGCGGGATCGAGCTGGTGCTGGTGGACCTGGACGACGAGCGGCTCGTGGGCGGCATCGGGGCCTGCCAGGATCTGGTCCGCCGCGAGGAGCCCTGGTACTCGCGGGAGGTCTCCCGGCAGATGGACGACCTCGCCCTCCGGCAGGTGCGGCGCGGCCGGGCGGAGTTCTTCGCGGCGGTCACCCGTCGCGGCGAGGTGGTGGGCTCGCTCCTCCTGCGCCGGGCCCACGGGGTCGGCTTCGTCGCCGACGTCGGCACGGTGCCGGAGCAGCGGAACCGGGGCATCGCCTCGGCCCTGGTGGCGGCGGCGACCTCGTTCGCCAAGGGTGCCGGCTGCGCGGTGGTGGGCCTCACCGCCCGGCGGGACGACGCGCCGCGCCGGATCTACGAGCGGCTCGGCTACGTGGTGGTGGGCGAGACGGTCGACTGGCTGCGCTGAAGACGGAGGCGCCGTCCCGCGCCCCGGGGCCGGCGCGTCAGCGAGGCCCCCAAGCCGCCATCGTGCCGATGTCCAGCACCTCGTGGCCCTCGCTCTGGAGGAGCTTCGCGGCCACCGCGCTCCGGGCGCCGCTCCGGCAGTAGACGACCACCTTCCGCCCCTGGCCGATCTCGTCCATCCGGAAGAGCAGCTCCTGGACCGGCACGTTGACCGCGCCGGGGAGGTGGCCGCCGGCGAACTCCTGCGGCGAGCGGACGTCGAGGAGGAGCGCCCCCTCGGCGACGAGCCGGCGCGCCTGGTTCCCTTCGTCGGACGGGGGAGCCTGGCGGGAGGAGAGCAAGCGATCGAAGAGCGACATCGGCGGGTGACCTCGGGATCGAGTGGGAATCGAGCGGGCTCCGGCTCCGGACCCGCATCCAGTCGGCGCATGGGAGCCACGGCGCGCCCAAAAGGATTCGGAGCCCGAACGCCCCAGCGGCAGGGCCTCACCGGCAGGAGTCCGGGATCCTGGCGGGCCGCGAGCGGGCTGGCCACGGTCCGCTCGCTCCGACCGGGGGCGAGGGACCTCGGAATCCCGCGTCGCCGCCGGGGGCTCGAATGGCGGCGAACGAAGTCGGCGGCGTGATCCCGCCGCGGGAGGGAACCGGATGTCGCAGGGAACGATGGCGAGCGCCGCGATGGCGCCGGTGGGCGATCCCACCGTCGAGTTCGACCGGGCCGCGCTGGCGGCGTGGGTGGAGGCGGAGGTCGAGGCGCGGATGTCGGCGCGGCTCTCCGGGATCGAGGAGCGCCTGCAGAAGCTCGAGCCCCGGACCGTCTCCAACAAGGCCACCCTGGTGGTCTTCAGCGGCGACATGGACAAGGTCCTCGCTTCCCTGGTGATCGCCACCGGCGCCGCCGCCATGGGCCTCGAGGTCACCGTCTTTCACACCTTCTGGGGCCTCTCCGCCCTGCGGAAGGGCCGGAAGCTCGAGGGAAAGAGCCTGGTGGAGAAGGCGCTCTCCGTGGCGATGCCCGCGGGGATCGAGGATCTCTCGCCCTCGAAGCTCGCCTTCGCCGGCGCCGGGGCCAAGCTCTTCCGGGCCCGGATGAAGGAGAAGGGCGTGCAGTCGCCCGAGCAGCTCTTCGCCCTGGCGAAGGAGTTGGGAGTGCGGTTCCTCGCCTGCGAGATGTCGATGGAGGTGATGGGGATCGGCCGGGACGAGTTGGTCGACGACGTCGAGGTGGCGGGGGTGGGGGCGTATCTCGGCGAAGCGTCCGACTCGAAGGTGACGCTGTTTATCTAGACCGCGAGACGCCAGAAATCGAGACACGTCCCCGCAGCGGCGGAGGGCGAGGACGGCGGGCGGGGCCCGCCGTGACGGGAGGGATCCATGAACACGGAGCTCACGACGCGGGAGCTGTGGGAGCGGCTGCACCGGGAAGGAGGGGAGCGGTTCTTCCTTCTCGACGTCCGGAACGACGAGGAGCGGAGGAGCTGGCGGATCGAGGGGCCCCGGGCGGTGCCGGTGGTGGAGCTGCCCTATTTCGCCTTCGTCGATGACGAGGAGGGCTCGATCGCCAGGGTCCCGGCCGATCTGGGCGAGGCGGTGGTGGTCTGCGCCAAGGGCGGGTCGTCGGATTACGTCGCCGCGCTGCTCCGGAACGCCGGGCGGAAGGCGGTGAATCTCGCCGGAGGGATGATCGCCTGGGGCGATCTCCACGTGCCGGTGCGGGTGCCCACGGCGGGCCACTTCGAGCTCTGGCAGCTCAACCGCTACGGGAAGGGCTGCCTCTCCTACGCGGTGATCGCCGGCGGCGAGGCGGCGATCGTCGACCCCTCGCGATTCCCGGAGGTCTACGAGGAGTTCGTCGCCGGCCGCGGGGCGCGGATCGTCGAGGTGCTCGAGACCCACGTCCACGCCGATCACCTCTCCGGCGGCCCGGCGCTGGCGCGGCGCACCGGGGCCGCCTACCGGGTGGTCTCCGGCACCGGCCGGGAGCCGACGCTGGGCATCTCCGTCGCGCCCCTCGACGGGACCACCGCGATCCGCCTCGGCGGTGACGCCGGGGTGGTCCTCCAGGCGAACGCCCTGCCGACCCCGGGCCACACCCCGGGCTCGACCTCATACCTGGTGGACGGGAGGTATCTCCTCTCCGGCGACACCCTGTTCGTCCGGGGCGTGGGACGGCCGGACCTGGGCGGCCACGCGGAGGAGTGGGGCCGGATGCTGCACCGGACGCTCCGGGAGGTGGTGGCCGGCCTGCCGGACGGGACGGTGGTCCTGCCGGGCCACTTCGCCGACGTCGACGAGGAGGACGGGCTGGGCCTGGTGAGCGGCGAACTGGGGAAGCTCCGGGCAGAGGCGCCCGAGTTCGCCATCGCCGATCCCGAGGCGTTCGTGGCGGCGATGCGGGCGGGCGTGAAGGAGGCGCCGGCGATCTACGGAGAGATCGTCCGGGCCAACCTGGGCCTCGTCGATCCCGGCGAACGGGCCAGCGAGTGGGAGCTGGGGAAGAACGAGTGCGCCGCCTCCGCCGGCCGGGCCCGGTTCGTCGTGGCCGCCGGCTAAACCTACGCGATAGACACAAGGAGAGAGACATGAACGAGAAGGTGCTCGACGTCCGGGGCCTCAAGTGCCCGATGCCGATCGTGCGGACCAAGAAGGAGCTGCCGAACCTCGCCGCCGACGAGGTGCTGAAGGTGATCGCCACCGATCGCGGCTCGCTCCTCGACTTCCAGGGCTGGGCCAAGGCCAACCCGAACATCCGGCTGATCGCCCAGCGCGAGGAGAAGGACGAGGCCGGCCAGGTCGTCTTCGTCCACCTGCTGGCAACGAACGGCTGATACGAACCAGGAGGCCCGCCGGCCCGTACCGGCGGTCGGAAGGGACGCACCATGTCGACGATCGCGGCGGGCGCAGCGGCGCCCGAACTCCGCACCTGGGAGAAGCTGCTCCTGGGGATGAAGGCACGGCAGCTGCCGACCGTCGTGCCGGGGCTGCTCCTGGCGCTGGGGATTGCCCTCCTGGCGAACTTCCTGGCGGGGTGGGCCGGCGCGGCCGTGCTCCGGCTGCAGGGGATCGATCCCGCCGGGAAGGCGAGCCCGGTCTCCGGTATCGCCGTCGCCGTGATCCTCGGGCTGGTGGTGGCCAACACCGCCGGCGTCGGCAGGGCCTTCGCCCCCGGCCTCGACTTCGCGATGAAGAAGCTCCTCCGCCTGGGGATCATCCTCGTCGGCATCAAGCTCTCGGTGGTCGACGTGCTCCGGGTCGGATCCTTCGGCGTGCCGGTGGTGGTGGCCCTGGTGGCCTTCGGTCTCGGCGGCACGCTCCTCCTCGCCCGCTGGGCCAAGGTCGGCCGGAACCTCGGCTTCCTCGCGGCGGCCTCCACCGCGATCTGCGGGATCACCGCCACCGTGGCGGTCGCGCCCGCGATCCGGGCCGATGATCGGGAGGTCGCCTACACGGTGGCCAACGTCACCCTCTTCGGCCTGGTGGCGATGCTGGCCTATCCCTACCTCGCGCACGCGCTCTTCCCCGACGTCCCCGGGGCCGCCGGGCTCTTCCTGGGCACCGCGATCCACGACACCTCGCAGGTGATGGGTGCGGCGATGAGCTACCGGGAGGTCTTCGGCGAGGAGCGGGCGGCGCAGGTGGCCACGGTGGCCAAGCTCACCCGAAACGCGCTTCTCGTCGGCGTGGTCCCGGTCCTGGCCTTCCTCCACGACCGGAGTGAGCAGGCCGGGACGAAGCGGAAGCTCTCCCTCGCCAAGCTCTTTCCGCTCTTCGTCCTCGGCTTCCTGGCGCTCTCGCTGGTTCGGACCGTCGGCGACCTGGGGCTCGCCGGCGACGGCCTGGCCTTCGGCCTGTTCCAGCCGGAGGCGTGGGCCGCTTTCACCAAGCGGATCGGCGAGCAGGCCGCCGGGCTCCTCCTCGGGACCGCGCTGGCGGCCGTCGGCCTGGGCACCAACCTGGCGATCTTCCGGGGCCTGGGGCTCAAGCCGCTCTTCGTCGGCCTGGTCGCCGCGGTCCTGGTCGGGGTGGCCTCCCTGGGCCTCGCCGCCCTGGTCGGCCCACTGGCCGCCGGGTGACCCGGCCACGAGGCCCGCGCGCGACGACTGGGGGGCTGACGCATCGGGCCATCGGCGGCCCGACTGTCCGCCGGCCCGTCGTGGTGGGCTTCCACTTGAAAAACGGGGCCTTCGACACTAGAAGGAAGCCCGCTGTGGGGGCCCAGAGGCGCCGACCCGACTTTCCGGGCGGCGACCGGCAACCGGGAGTCCTATGCGCCGACAGGTTTTCAAGTCCAAGCTGCACCGCGCCACCGTCACCCAGGCCGACGTCGATTACGAGGGCTCGATCACGGTCGACGAGAACCTCCTCGAGGCGGCGGACATCCTCGAGTACGAGGCGGTGCACGTCTGGAACGTCACCCGGGGCACCCGCCTCGTCACCTACGCGCTCCGCGGCCCCCGGGGCTCCGGCGTGGTCTGCGTCAACGGCGCGGCCGCCCACCTGGTGGCGCCGGGCGACAAGGTGATCGTCGCCACCTTCACCGACCTCGAGGACCACGAGGCCCGGGCCCACAAGCCCACCGTGGTGCTGCTCGATGAGGGGAACCGGATCAAGGACGCCAAGGCGACCGAGATCCCGGGTCCGCTCCGCCGGGTCGGCTGATCGGCGTGCCCGCGGCGTCACCAGGTGGCGACGCCGCACTCCGGGCAGCTGATCTGCGCCAGGTCGATCCAACCGATCGCCTCGTCGATCGCCGGCTCGGGATTCGCGGCGTCGACGTCGAGGCCCCGGAGCACCTCGAAGAACCGATCCACCGCCAGGAGCCGGCCGGGGCCGGCGTTGAGGCGCTTTGCCAGGCGGTGGTCCGGATCGACGAGGACCAGGAGGCCCTCGGGCGCCCGGGCCGGCTTCTTCGGGAAGACCACGATCGGCACCGCGTTCTCGCTGGCGAGGTCGGGGACGGCCCGCTGCAGCGCCTCGACGGTCCGGTCCGAGGCCTCGTCGCCCTCCCGGGCGAAGAAGACGAGGCTGTTCCGCTTCTGCCAGAGGTCGCCCCAGGGAGCCGGCTGCCCCGAGGTGGTCCGGGCGTCATCGGTCATCGGCAGGTTCACGGGTGCACCTCCTGCAGTTCGGGAAGTTCGCGGGACACCCGGTCGAGGGTGGTGAGCCGGGCGCCCGCCTTCTCCAGCTCCGACAGCGCTCGCTCCCCGTCGAACGCGTCGACCGCCCGGACGCCGTCCACCAGCACCGCGACCCGGAGGCCCTCGCGAAGCGCATCGAGGCCACTCGCCCGGACGCAGTAGTCGGTGGCGATCCCTCCCAGGACCACCTCGTCCACGCCGTCCCGGCGCAAGAGGTCGCCCAGCGGCCGGCCCTGCTCGTCGATCGCCTCGAAGGCCGAGTAGCCGTTGGTGGTGGGGTCGATGCCCTTCGAGAGGATCGCCGCGCCCGGGGGAATGCGGAGGTCCGGGTGGAATTCCGCCCCGCGGCTGCCCTGCACGCAGTGGGCGGGCCAACGGCCGCCGCCGGAGGCGAAGTGGCGGGTCCGGGGCGGGTGCCAGTCCCGCGTGAAGTAGACCGGCTCGCCCGCCTGGCGGAACTGGTGGGCGAGGGCGGAGAGCGGCGCCGCCAGCTCGTTCCCGCCCTCGACGCCGAGGGAACCTCCCGGGCAGAAGTCGTTCTGGACATCGGCGATCAAGAGGGCCCTGCGCATCTGCTTCCTCCGCCCCGTACCAATGGGGATTCGGCCCCTGCCGGCAAGAGCGGACGAGGCGGGCGACGTCAGTGCGGCAGCTCGGGTTCCTTCTTCGGGGCCACCTCCTCCGGTTCCCGGTGGAGGGCCGCCTTGAGCCTGGTGGTGAGGACCTGCAGCCGGCCGGTCCTCGGGTGGACGTACTCCGCCCAATCCGGCCGGAAGTGCAGGAGGACCAGATCCTCCTCGTCCGGCCCCTTGGGGAACCAGGCCCGCCAGGTCGGCGCCCAGACCGACCGGATCGTCGCCCGGTCGCGGACGACGTCGACCGTCCCGGACATCGAGACGTAGGTCGGGCTCCGGCCGCCGTCGTGGAAGGCGAGACCGCACCGCGGCTCGGCCTCGAGATCCTCGACCTTCCGCGTGTCGAGGCGGGTCGCCAGCCAGTACTCGCCGTCGCCCTCGACGCGCTTCACCGCCATCGGCCGGGAATGGAAATGGCCGTCCGGTCCCCGGGTGGTGAGGAGCGCCGTCCGGTACTCCTCGAGCAACTCGCGGAGTTCGCTCCGATCTCCCTGTGTCGTCTGCATCGCTCCCTCCCGGCGTGTATTGAAAGCCCAGGAGGAGAGGGTAGGTCGGGAAATGGTGTCGGTCAGCCC